>JAITWL010000076.1 GCA_031285285.1 Deferribacteraceae bacterium
GCGCAAAGGCAAAGTGACCGAAAATGTGGAAGTGGGGAAAGTGGTAGAGAGGGTAAGCGGGATGTTGGGCTAGTGATAAGGGAGATAGATAGTTATGCAAAATGTGTTTGTTAGCAAAATTCATATAGACAAAGTGCGTCACTTGACCAATATAGACATTGTTCTATCTGAGACTGAGCGCAAACACCTTATCATAACTGGGAAAAATGGTAGCGGTAAGACGAGCCTGCTAGAGGCGATACGGGATTATATTTATGCACAGCAAGCACAGGGTGCACACCTTTCAGGCAAAACATTAGGGAAATATAAATCAAATGCTATTTTTTCAAGCAAAATTTTTATTTCTCTCTCAACCGACAGTACTAATTTCTTTAACCAACCAACTGCACATTTATTCAATACAACCTGTGTTTATCTCCCTACAGAGCGCAGTAAGTTAAATATACCAGATGGCATAAAAGCGTTCACTATGGAACAAAACACTAGTATAAACGTAAACGCCAGCAAAGACTTTTTACAATACATCTTAAGCCTTTACGTCCAATATCTCAGTGCAAAATATTCAGATAGTCCTGAAGAAGCTGAATATAGAGCATGGTTTGATAGGTTTACGCAAAATCTGCGAGAGATTTATGACTGCCCTGAGCTTGAACTAAAGCCAAATATGAAAACACTAGAATTCCTCATCGTTATGCCAGATAGAGAGCCTTTTGGTCTGCACCAAATGTCTGATGGCTACAAGGCTTTGATAGAAATTTTGATGGAGCTGCTCATGCGCTTTGCGCAGGCTGATGGTACTGTTGATTATGCCAAGCCCGCAATTGTCATTATTGATGAGCTTGAAACCCATCTGCACGTGGAATTGCAAAAGCGAGCTTTGCCATTTTTAACAACGATGTTTCCTTCTGTCCAGTTTATTGTGTCCACCCATTCACCATTTGTTATTACGTCTCTACCTAGTGCGGTTGTGTATGATTTAAAAAAACATGAAACTCTTGAAAACCCTAGCTATTATTCATATGAATCTGTTGTGGAATCCTTTCTTGATGCTGATATGTATTCAGAGGCTATGAAGCAAGAATTTAATCGCTATAAAGAGCTACTCTTTAAAGAAAGGACATCAGAAGAAAACAAAGAGTTTCTTGTTGCTAAAACAAAGCTTGAGCTGATGGCTCCTGCCTCCAAGGAGCTGTACAATGCCTTTCAAGAGCTAGAGCAGCAACGTAAGGCAGCAAAAAATGGTTAAAATTACAAAACGCTTACAAGCACCACGGTCTCTAAAAAACGAAAATGATTATCGAACAAACCCAAATTGGAATGCACTAGTCCAAGATTGTTTCAATAAATGCTATATTTGTGAGTGTGGCAAGGCTACCACACTCAATGTTGAGCATCTAATTCCTCATAAGGGTAATGATGCTTTGAAATATGACTGGGGTAACCTATTCTTGGCTTGTGGACATTGTAACAAAGCTAAGCAAGACAGATATGACAATATTCTTGACCCGTCACAGATAGATCCTGAACACTGCATTGAACTTTCACTCATTACTGAATCATTCATAGAGAAAGTAAATGTTAAAGCATTAGCCTGCGATGCGCAAACGCAACAGACTACTAATTTGCTCAATAGGGTTTATAATGGTAACACTGATATAGAAAAAACTGAAAGTGCAAACTTGCGCAATGAAATATCTAAGTGTATGCAAATGTTTTACCAATGCCTAAAAGATTATCAAGATGAGCCAGACTTAGGCTACGATGTGTTGATTAGCGAGGCTATTGCACGTTCATCTGAATTTGCCGCATTTAAGCGGAAAATAATACGTGATGATGCTGAGCTATCCGCTGTATTTGCGACAGCACTTCAATAATAGGAGTTATACTATGAAATTCACAATCACAACTTTATTTGCCCTAATACTCTTAATGCCCGTTTTTGCCAATGCCCAGTCACTGGTGGACTTGCAGGCGGCTACCAACAAGATTCGCCAGAAGGAGCAGGAGTTAAACACCCGTGAGCAGGAGCTGAACGCTCGTGAGCAGCGGCTAAACGTGCTGGAGCAAGACCTGATCGCACGTGAAGACAGACTTAAGGCTCTGCGGGCGGAGATCGACACTCGCCTAGTTGATCTAAACAATGCTCAGGCAGGCGATCTGGATAGCCTGACTCAGCTTTATCTCTCCACCAGTCCGAAGCAGTCCGCAGCAGTGTTTGTGAAGATGGATGTGGCAAAGGTGGCCTCGCTGATACGCAAAATCCCCGCCAAAGAGGCTGGCAGGCTGATGAATGAGATGATCAAGCTGGATGTGGACTTCACCGCAAAGCTCACCGACGAGCTATATGGCAAGACAACAACACTTGAGGATATAAACAAAGCAGCAAAATGAGGAGTGTAGCCAATGTTCAATCGCAAACAGTTTAAAGACATGCTCAGATCTAATACAAATACGTGGTATTACGAAGACCGTGATGCTTTCATTCACAATTGTATCAACACTAAAATGAGCAAAGCATATAACGGTTTTTTGTTTAAATTTGTCACCAACAGCAAACGCTGGGCTAAATTTGATCTGCGCTACATATGCGCTCTATTAGAGCTTGACAGGCTGGAGCAGGCAAAAGAAGAGCTAGGCAAGTACATTCGCCTTCATGGGCTCTATTGCATACATAACTATCTGCCAGTAGCAAAATTGACTGCTGAACTTGGCATGACAAATGAACTGATTCAGAAAAGTGCAATGATTTTTGACATATTTAATGAAAATAACAAAATAAAACAATTGCAGTAGTTGGGAATGGTCCATCAGAAGCTGGCAAAAATAAAGGTGCAGAGATCGATGCCCACGATATTGTAGTCAGGTTTAACAACTATCGTATTGATGGTTTTGAGCAAGACTATGGTGCAAAAATTGATATTTGGTCACGCGTACTAGCACCATTGCACGATACCAAAAAGCAAAAACTCAGCTTTTGGCTAGTGTATCCCTATCGTAGAGAAATACCAGACAATGTGTTGCCAATCATGTATGATAATATGCACAATACAGCCATTACACAACTTTGCCTTGATAACAGCGACATGATATTGAGAAAAACCTTGCCACGACCATCAAGCGGGGTGCATATGATCTGGAAAATTTGGCACTGTACAAAGGCGCTTGATGCCTATGGTTTTTCATTTCTGCAAGAAGATTCAACACAACCTTATTCTCATTATTTCCAAGACGCTGGCTTGCAGAGCAATGTAGCCAGTAAACCCTGTCCACATAACTTCGCTGCTGAAAGCAAATTTTTAAGAGCACTATTGCAAAAAGAACAAATAAGTTAAAATTTGGTTTGCAAGTCATTAACAAAATAGGTAAAATCCGTTATGAATAAACTACTTACCTGTCTTCTTATGTTCGCCCTTGCCGCCTGTGCGAATATGCAAGCTATTAACAAGCCTGTAGAATCTGCTAGTTCAGCCCCAGAAGCTCTTATTGAGACTAAGGCTGATGAGTTTGCTTCGCTAGCGACTCTTTGGCGCAATTATAACCAAGCCAGCCTTGCGCTGGAGGCGGCTATGGGGCGCACAGCCAACATGGTGGGTGAGTTTGCCGAGCGGCTAGTTGCGCAGCATTATAATGTAGATCTGTCAACGTCGTCTGCCGAAAGCCTTGATCTAATCACCGCAGATAACAAGCGCATTCAGGTGAAAGCCCGCAAACTGCAACAGATAGAAGCTACTCGCCTAAGCATCATACGCAGCTGGGATTTTGACCTCTTGGTGGTGGTTTTGTTTGGCGAAGACGGAAACATCCTCAAAGCTATTGAGATCGACTCTAATAGCGCAAAAGAGCTTGCACGCTTTGACGAATATCAAAATGGCTATGTGCTCACAACATCCAAAAAACTGCTAGAACACGAGGCGGCAAGAGACATCACGCAGAACCTGCAAAATATCATGGATGGTATGGCGGATAATTGAGATATGTAGGGCGACAGTAAGCAAATCAATTTTAAAAACTCCCTTGACTTGGTACTATTTTATGATACCATATTGTTATGAATAGCAAGCAACAAAAAATACTTGATGATATTTTTACAGATCCAATAAAATCTAGTATTCTGTGGAAAGATATTGAAGCATTATTTTTAGCACTTGGCAGCAAAATCAGTGAGGGCAATGGATCACGGGTGCGGGTGATCCTCAATGACACCATGGCTACATTTCACCGCCCACACCCACAGCCTACCACCGACAAGGGGGCTGCCAAGTCAGTACGCAAATTTTTAATCAATGCTGGAGTGAAACCATGAACATACTAACCTATAAAGACTATCAGGGTGTTTTTGCCTACGATCCTGAGGCGGACATCTTTCATGGAGATGTGATTAATTTGACCGATGTCATCACCTTTCAGGGGCGTTCTATTGATGAACTGAAACAGGCTCTGGCAGACTCTGTGGAGGATTACCTAGCATTTTGCAAGGCAGAGGATAGATCGCCCGACAAGCCATACTCTGGTCGATTCAACCTGCGTGTGGATCAGGATTTGCACCGCAAAATAGCCGCAGAGGCAGCTACCGAAGGCAAAAGCCTTAACCAATGGTTTGTAGAAAACCTGCGAGAGCTAGTCAGCTAGCGCAGTCCCCCTACATCTTCCCGAAGTTTGCGAGCATTTTCAGCCCCCACCTGCCTGAGCGTTCTGGGTGAAACTGCACTGCGCACACATTGTCTTTGCACACGCCTGAGCTAAACTGCCCGCCATATTCCGTGCTGCACAGCTCGTTTGCCCTATCAGCTGGCGCAGTGTAGTAGGAATGCACAAAATAGAATGAGCTGCCGCTCGGGATACCCGCAAACAACGGATGTGTGAGCGATGGGTAGACCTGATTCCAGCCCATATGCGGAATCTTCAGCCCTATGCTTGGTGAAAACAGTTCCACCTGCCCGCCTATGATGCCCAGTGTAGCTACATCGCCCTCTGCTGAATGATCTAGCAATACCTGACTGCCCAGACACAGCCCCATCATGGGTTTGCCACTCTTGGCATAGTCCACCAGCATATCTGCTATGCCTTGCGCCTGTAGCTGCGCCATGGCTGCACGTGCGTGACCAACACCCGGAAAAATCAGCCTGTCGCCATTGCGCAATTTGTCAGGATCATCTGAGATGAAATGCGGTATGTCAAGATAGCTCAGTGCATTATGCACGCTCTTCAAATTGCCCGCTTTGTAATCAACTATGGATAGCATATATTTCTCCGTTCGCACGTCGTGCGCTCACTACGCACACGTGGCTTTATACTGCGCTTTTGCCATGCGGGTTGTCACAGCTACTTTCTGGATCAGCACGCTTCGCTAGCAATGACGGAATGGTAATTTTTCCGATTTTGTCATTCTGAACGCAGTGAAGAATCTTGATAGTTACCAATGGTTTCAAGATCCTTCGCATTCGCTCAGGATGACAAATATGATACTTTTTCGGCAGTCTGAACCCTTCCAAGGGAGGGCTATACCGATTCCACCAAATCTCGCTTTATGGATACGCTATTCCGCCTCTTGGTGGTGGCCAGAAATAGACTGGGGGCTGCCTGTGTACAGGGGTCACCTTCACCAGAAATGCGCTCAGTGCCGCCTTGTCGCTGGCTGTCGGCTGCGGATAGCCTCGAGAGACCATGCGCAGCTGGCACTTATATATACGCTCGTCCCAGCCCTCGGCTGTCAGCTCCGCTTGGTCGATCACGTCCGCACCATGGCAGGCTATGCAATATTTGTATATTGCGCCCCATGCCTGAGGCTCACGATATTGCCACACAGCGTCCGACACACCCTGAGCCGCTGCCACAGCCGAAAGTAGCACAATGTATACACACAGCGCAAGCACATATCTTCCCATAAGCTACGGTATAGCACAAAAGTGAGGGAAAGTCTTGCATATTTCTGATAAATAGTCTATAAGACTTGTGCTATCAAGCGACTGAATTGCGGAGCTTTCGTATCACAGGGAGGCTCTGCCGACCGAGAATAAAGAAAGCGAATTGTTAATGGAGAGGTGTCCGAGTCCGGCTTAAGGAGCACGCCTGGAACGCGTGTGTGGGTAACACCACCGTGGGTTCAAATCCCACCTTCTCCGTATCTTCTTACTATTTGCAGACATATCCCACCTACCATCACTAGCCAGATTGCTACTATCAAAATGGCGTATCGCCAGCGTTTGGGCTTGCCACTTGCCCAGATATTTGCTGCCTCGCTACGGCACTCGTCCAGCACCACCTGCGGAATCAGCTTTATCGCAAGCGCAATCAGTAGCGGCAGAATGATTATATCATCCAGCAAGCCTAAAACTGGGATGAAATCTGGAATCAAGTCAATGGGCGAAAGTGCATAGACAACCGCTAGCCCTGCGACCAGCTTCGCCGCAAGTGGCGTGTCCTTATGCCGCAGTGCCAAAAACACCATGGGCAAATCAGCTTTGAGCCGCTTGGCACGATCTTTTAGCATGGCAGATACCTCCAAGGATCATTCAAAAAGCAAATACCTCATAACATTTATATAACAAAAAACTCACTTTCCCCCCACCGTGGGTGGAACACTTCACATGAAAATCATTATACACTTACCTTGTCAGAATATACAACCAAGGAGCAAAAAATGATGAGAGCACTATTGACCCTATTTGCCCTGTGTAGCCTCGTTGCCTGCAACACAAACAATGCGGCCAAGCCAAGCACCAGCACTGCTCAGCAGGGCGCAAGCACGCAGCAGACTGCGCTGCCACAGACCAAAAAGATAGGAAACATCAGCGACAAAGGGCTGAATGAGTATGCAACAGTGGAAATCATGCCTGAGGTAATTTTTGACGCTAAGTCAAGAATACGTTCCGCTACCTTGGCTCACAATGGCAAGATTTATTTTGGCAGTGAAAAAGGAAACTTTTATGCCCTTGATATTGCGACAAAGCAAGCACTTTGGGAATATTCTGCTGATCTCGCTATGAAAACGCAGCCTGCGATTGCGGATAACAAAATCATATTCAATGCTGGCAACAGTCTATATATCCTAGATGCGGAAAATGGCGATGAGCTGCACAAAACTATATACCCTGCCCCAGACTCGTTCGAGGCTAGCACCGATACATACACTTACCATGATTCATATGTAGCTGTCTCAGCGGGAATAGCCTACTACGCTGCGCTGGATGGCACCATAGTGGCGGTGGATATTAACAGCGGCGAAACGCTCTGGTCTCTGCCCGCAGAAACTGGCTACATAGCATCTGGCATAAATGTTCTGGATGGCAAGCTCTATTTCATCGATCATTCTGGCGCACTGACTTGTGTGGATGCTAATACAAGGGAAGTTGTATTCAAAACTCAGCTCAACGGTACGTTCTTTACGCCTATGCACATAGCTGATGGCAAAATATATGTGTCTGGACGCAGCGGCAAAGTGTTTTGCATAGATGCAGCTAGCGGCAAGGTGCTGTGGGCATCATTTTCGCATGATGTCACCACTTGGTTCTCTGGCGGCTCAGTCACCCGTGCTGGCACGGTCTATTCATCCACATCGGACGAGCACACGCTGGTTGCCTATGATCAAAATACGGGCGAATTCCTGCGAATTTACCCCACAATGGCAAATGTGTTTACGCAGCCTATACTGAATGGCGAAAACGTCATCGTAGCCGCAACAAATGTGTACGCATCTGGTAATTCTTACATAATGGAGTTTGACACGCAAAACCACTTCAAGCTGTGGCAAGCGTATATCAAAGACAGTGTATACTCCACCCCAGCAATATACGAGGGCGTGCTATATTTTGGCTCTGATTCAGGGAAAATTTATGGGATAAAATTGCATTGACATAATATCATTTAGTGATATTATTATTTTATGAAGCACGCAAAAACACTTCAACTTATCTTTAGCCACCCAACCAGCGGCAATATACGTTGGGCGGATATTGAGGCACTGTTTGTCGAACTGGGGGCTGAGATAAGTGAGGCTGAGGGATCAAGGATTTGTATTAGGCTTTTTAACGACAGGTTGGTGTTTCATCGCCCACACCCATCTCCCAACACTGACAAGGGAGCTGTGGCAAGTGTGAGAAAGTGGTTAGATAAAAATGGGGTGAGACCATGAACAACGTAATGCAATTTGATGGCGGATACAAGGCTGTGATAGCCTATGATCCTGATATAAACATGTTTCGGGGCGAATTTATTGGGCTGAACGGCACAGCAGATTTCTATGCCAAAGACCTAGACGGACTCAGAAGCGAAGGGCAAACATCCCTAGATATTTTGCTTCGCCTGTGCCAAGAAGATGGCGTAAGCCCAAAAAAACCAAAGGGCAAGTTTGCACTGCGACTGGATAGCGACACATACCATGAGGCGAGCATAGCCGCCTCCGCAAGCGGCATGAGCCTGAACCAATGGATAACAGAAACTATCCGTGAAGCTGTGAAATAAAATAAGCCCTACAGCTATTTAATTTTCATCATTCTTGGGCTCAATAAAATATTCAATTTGCTTATTCATCTTGCCCTCAGATAGTGATTTATTACGAGATAAGCGTTCCTGCACCTCAAGCATAATTTCTTTTAGCTTACGCTCTAGTTCTGCCTTGGGCGGCAAATGTGTCCAATATTCTGCCACGGCAATACCTGCTTTGTCTAGCTCCAACATTTCAATCTTTTCTCTACTTGCTGTCGTGCACAATATAATCCCTATCGGTGACTCTTCACCCTGCTGACGCTCATATCTATTGAGCCATTTCAGATAAAGCTCCATCTGCCCTTTATGAGCAGCCTCAAACTTACCAATTTTTAATTCGATAGCAACAAGACGCTTCAAAATGCGATGATAAAACAATAGATCCAAAATAATGTCTTCACCATCTATTATCATACGTTTCTGACGCTCAACAAACGTAAAACCATATCCAAACTCAAGAATAAACGCTTCAAGTTCGGTAAGTATAGCTTTTTCAAGATCTGCCTCAAGGAAATTTTCCTTTAGACCAAGAATATCCATTAAATAAGGATCTTTAAAGATATTAAATGGCACAGTGGAGTGTTCTGATAGTTGTGTATTTGCGATTGCTCTTCGCTCATATGCTTTTCGAGAAATTTGATGACGTAATTCCTTTGTGCCATAGCCCCTAGCTACTGCATCATTGGCATAATAAAGACGAGCTTCATGCGTTTTTAACGGCAATAGCTCTATGATGTGTGACCAACTCAATTTTGCCGCTAGTGGCGACAAAATCTCAATATCTGAAAAGTACTCTGCAAACTGCACCATCCTATACAGATTGCGCACAGCAAAGCTATTTCCATACCGTGCGACCAATTTTGTCGCCAGCTCCGACAAAATCTTTTTGCCATACTCAGCACGCTTGCTTTCAAGGACTATAGAGTTTATATACCTACCAATTTCCCAAAACATCATGGTAGTCTCATAAGTAACATGAGTATAAATACTATGCTTGCGTTTATTTATGATCTCTGCAACCTGATCAAACA
>JAITWL010000139.1 GCA_031285285.1 Deferribacteraceae bacterium
AGGTCGAAAGCGTTGTGATCGATGATGACGTAGCCGTGAAAGATAGCCTGTATACCACTGGCCGCCGCGGAGTTGGCGCAACCGTGCTTATAGAGAAAATTTGTGGAGCTAGCGCTGAGCAAGGTGCAGATTTGGCTGCTGTGGCTGCATTAGCTAAGCGTTGCAAAGATAATGCTCGCTCAATGGGCATGGCGCTGACATCATGCGCGGTGCCAGCAGCAGGCAAGCCAACCTTCGATATTGGTGATGACGAAATAGAAATGGGCGTGGGCATACATGGCGAACCAGGCCGCACACGCATAAAAATGAAGCCTGCAAATGAGCTAGTAGATATGATGATGGCGGCCATCCTAGATGAACTGCCATTTAAAGCTGGAGAAGAAGCCATAGTAATGGTGAATGGCATGGGCGGCACTCCTTTGCTGGAGCTTTACATTGCTTATGCACAAGTGGCTAAAGTCGCTAAGGCTAAGGGATTTAAGATAGCTCGCAATCTGGTTGGCAACTATATCACATCGCTTGAGATGCAAGGCTTCTCTATAACAATGCTCAAAGCTGATAAAGAGATGCTGTCGCTCTGGGATGCGCCTGTTTGCACACCCGGACTGCGCTGGGGGATGTGAATGATTACTCTACAAGGGCTTATAGCTTGGTTAAAGGCGCTAGCAGAAGTGTACACAGGACATAAAGAATACTTAACCGAGCTGGATGCGGCTATCGGAGACGCTGACCACGGCACCAATATGGCGCGAGGCTTCACAGCTGTGGATGCAGCGCTAGATGCGAACCCCGTGAACGATGTGCAAGCACTGTTTAGACTGGTATCCATGACGCTGATTAAGACAGTTGGCGGTTCGTCGGGCCCACTATTTGGCACTTTCTTCATGAAGATGGCACTAAACCTACCAGCTGGAGCGGAATCTATAAGCCTCGCACAATTTTGCGAGGCCTGCGATGCTGGTGTTAGTGGAATGTGTGTGATTGGCAAAAGTCACGTAGGTGAAAAAACTATGCTGGATGCGCTCGTCCCAGCACTAACTGCCATGAAAGCAGCAGTAGCCGCGGATAAACCATCTAAAGAAGCCTTTGCAAGCATGGTAGCAGCCGCAGAAGAAGGCATGAAAGCGACAATTCCTATGCTGGCAACAAAAGGCCGTGCTAGCTATCTTGGAGAGCGTAGCATAGGCCACCAAGACCCAGGTGCCACTTCGGTTTATTTGATGTTGAATACTATGGCAGGAATGTTATAATAGTTACTAGAAGCCCCTAGAAGGGGGTTGTTCATTTAGGAGATTGTTTATGGTCGCTCTCGTATTGGTTTCACACAGCTACGCGCTTGCTAATGCTGTTATGGGCTTGGCAAAGGAAGTTAACCCAGGGATAGATGTTCCTATCGCTTGTGCTGGTGGTGTTGGCAAAGATCACGAATTTCTTGGTACAGATGCCACGGAGATTATGGAGGCCATAAAGTCGGTATACTCGCCTGATGGGGTGGTGGTGCTGATGGATTTAGGAAGTGCTGTTATCAGCACGCAGCTTGCCATTGATATGCTAGGGGATAACTTTCCCCTAGTGCGTATATGCCCCGCACCGCTCGTGGAAGGCGCTGTGTCGGCCGCTGTGCAGAGCATCACAGGCAGCCCCATAGACGAAGTGTACGATGAGGCAATACAGGCTATAAGAGCCAAGCAAGGGCTTTTTAGCGCATATAACTCATAAAATTATGGAGCCGAAATAATTTGATATGTCTCTATCATCCATTGCCGCGTCATAGCCGATATCTCTTTTCGGCTATGCGTGCGGCCTGAGATGCGCTGACCCACGCTTATCTTGATTCGAGCGTTCTTGATACTCTTATATACCTTCATGATATGTGGCATAAAAGGTTGCTCGCCATAAATCACAAGATAGTCTTTGTTCTCAAGCGTCACAGGCTCGCCATTATAGCTCTCATACTGCATACAGATAGGCAGCACATCAACCCCAGCGCTGACAGCCGCATTGATAAATGCTGAGTGAAATGGCATAATGCCAAGCCCGTCGCCTGTAGTGCCTTCGGGATATAGAGTGACGGTATTGCCATCTTGCAGAAACTCTCCAAGCTTTTGTGCCTCTTCACTCAGATTGGCCTTGGTGGAACGATCTACAAAATATGTACCAGCTGCACTGGCAACCCATCCTATAAATGGCTCTCGCTCTATGCCAGTGTGAGAAAGAAACATCGTCGGCTTCACAGCAGCAAGAAAGAGTATATCCAGATACGACATATGATTAGATAGGATCAGGCAGGGGCGCTCATCTGCGAGCCTATCTGCATGATCCACCAACACATCTATATGGAATAGACGCAATATTCTGACACCAGTCCTGTGCCCAAGCGCTGCTAGCTTGCGTCTGCGTATATTGCCACTATTAAACAGCTTCACGAAAAAAGCAATAAATATGAAGCCAAAAATCAGCCATAATAGGCGAATACCACGCATTAGCTTTCTGTATTGAGCTTTACCACTCGCAGAGGGACATCGCCCACCATCATGGTTTTTAATTTTTCAAAAGCATCAGACGCTGCTGTCACAAGGACTTCACGTTTGCCACTTTCTTTGCCTGCCATATTCCGCTCCTGCATCTGTGTCACCATCATAGTGGCGCTATCTGCAAGGCGAAGCGACATATATAATTTACTAATAACGTTTGCAAGCAGTGGGAAATGTGTGCAGGCAAGGATCACGGTGTCTATCCCCTCTGATACCATCTCATTCATATACATTTTCACCATTTCCTCAGGAACGGGACCAGTCAAGATGCCCTCTTCCACCAGCGGCACAAGGAGCGGACAGGCCTGCTGATACACTTTGACAGTGTTACCTGATAATTTATTTAGCATATCTACATAGGCGCAGCTGTTCACGGTTGCCCTAGTAGCAATAACGCCTATCTTCTTATTCTGGCTCACGGCTAGCGCCTGCTTTGCGCCAGCTTCAATCACACCCAGCGCAGGTATGCCAAATTCTGTCTCTAGCGGCTCTATTGCATGGCAGGTGATGGTGTTGCAAGCCACAATAAGGCTAGAAACATGATAATTATCAACTAGATAGCGTGCACAATCTTTCGCATAGCTTACTATAGTCTCTGGCGATTTGTTGCCATAAGGCACGCGCGCAGTGTCACCTAAATAGATCAAATCTGTATCTGGAAACGCCGCTGCAAGCTCTTTATAAACGGTCAAACCGCCTACACCTGAATCAAAAACCCCTATAGCCATAAGTCCACCTCATAAATTATTCCCATTTCACAGGCTCATTGCTCATATAAGCCTCGTCGCCATAGCTTGTCAGCTGATCCATCTCTTCACGAAATGTTGGCTCATAGATTTGATTGATGGTGTCAGTGTCCACATGAGCCAACACATAGGCCAAGCCCTGCGGAGATGTCCACATATCGGTTTGTATCGCGTATCCTGCTGCTAGCTGAGCTGTCTTAGCGGCTACCTGCCAGAGGAAGCGCTTCTTGACATCCTCAGACGCTATCTGATTAACCATATCCACGCTTAGCATGGTCTTCATCACATTTCTTGCCACATCATCACGAATCTTAATCCTGCTGTCTGCAAGCGCGCTAGAGCTATCTTGGCCAGATTTCACTGCCGAATAATCCGCAAGGGCATTAGGATTGAGCACCCACGAAGGTATATTGGTCTCGCTAGGCGTTGGTGTTGGACGAGTTACAGCTGGCACTTGCGGCCTAGTAGGCTGATTGACTGTTGGTGTGCTAACGCTTGCTGGCTGCTGAGCCTGCGCCACTGTAGGCTTGGTCGTCACAGGTGTGTTTGGCTTTGCAGGTGGTGTGGCGCTAGTAGGTGGCTTCACAGGCGATGCTGCAGCTGTGGACGGCCTGCTTGTGCTCGGGCTGGTAGGAGCGGCTGCACTGGGGCGCGTAGGCTGCGCCGCGCTTGCAACACTAGGCATATACACAGAGCTAACCATCTCTTTGAATGGCTTGCAGGCATTTTGCTTATTGGCCTGCCTATCATCAGCCACATACGAAGGTATACCATCCACGCGGCCTTCACGAATATTTGATATAAATTGTGCATTGCCATAGTAATGCATATCTGGCGACACAAAGCCGATAGCATTGCTGAAAATATAGGCTGAGCCTGCATCTCGCCGCTTGAGCTGGTCGAAGAACTTGAGTACATTATTGCTGAATGTCACGGCACTGCCATTAGGCATCAGGGCAAGCTTTGTGCCTGCGAATTTATCAGTATATATAGCTTTTAGCTCAGGGTAAGAAAAAATCGTGTAGCCCTTATCGCCTATCACAGCAAGATACTGCATGTTTCCGCTGAAATTCACGTCATAAGCTGGCAGGAGCGACACGCGGGAAACGGCTGTTTGCCTGGTATCTAGCTTGAGCAGCTCGCTAGCAGCGCCTATCAGCAGCTGTCCGCGCTCTTCATCCATAGCAAGCGACTGGATTGGTCGCTCAAGATCAAAAGAATTGACGACAGCGCCATTTATATTGCGCTTCTCAAGCATTCCATCAGCACTAGCGATATAAAATTGACTATTGCGACTATCAAGCGCCACTGAGGCTACAGGAAAGTCCAATGTGCCCGACCAAGCTATAGCAGGCTTTGCGGGATCATCAAAGCGCAGGATGAACACTTGTGAAGCAGTCCATGCCGCCATAAACTTGCCATCGCGGCTCTGAGCAAGCCCTAAGAACACATTATCAAGCAAGAGCTCTTGTGTATACACTACTTCGCCAGAGGTGATGCTCCATTTAGTAAGCACGCCGCCTTGAAGCCCCCACACACCAGCCGAATCAAGCGGCGAGACTAGTATATCATCAATAGCTGCTTCAAAATTAAAGCGCCGCTCTTCCTCGCAATCATATAGAGAAAGTACAATCAGCTGCGAACCCTGTCCATTACGCGCCAGTACTATCACACGACCAGTATCAGGCACAAAAGCCACAGCAGATATAGCTTCACTGTGTGCATCAAGAATAGCCTGCAGAGCAGCC
>JAITWL010000155.1 GCA_031285285.1 Deferribacteraceae bacterium
CCTCAAGAAAGGCACATTATGTAATCTATGTTGCCCCTCAGCCAGCAACGTAGCCGCCAAGATAGGCAAAGAAGCATTTTTAGCACCGCTAATGGAGACAGCGCCGTTGAGTTGACGGCCTCCGTGGATCACAAACTTTTGCATTATAAAATTATACCACCCTTAAAATCTTACTACTTGCCCTGTCATCACGCGATCTCTGCCTGCTAAATCCCGTAGAGTGCGTGTACCTAAGGCTAAATCGTTTGCATACTTCCTGATAGTTTCCGCCTGAGTGGCACCTATCTCAAAGTAAAAATAAAGTCTATTAATAGCCAAATTTGCGATAGTATTCAATAGTTTTTTATAGTGAATATAGCCCTCATCCTCGGCCACTAGCGCCAGCGCTGGCTCATGGAATAATGAAGCTGCACTTTTTTCATAATCGCTGTTACTTACATATGGTGGATTAGCTGTAATCACTAGCATATCTCCCAGCTCGCAATCAGGCAAACCATTTAGCAGATCATGCTCTATGAATTCGCAGCGGTCAGCCACACCTAGGTGTTCGCTATTTTCTCTAGCCACCGCCAGAGCCTTTGCTGATATATCAACGCCTATGCCTCTTACTTCTGGCAAGGCTTTTAAGAGTGTTAATAGTATACAGCCGCTGCCAGTATATAAATCCATGATTAAGCATGCGGGCTTCGCAGTGGTAAGCGATTGTTTCTTCGATAAATCTGCTAGCACCGCCTCCACAAGCGTTTCTGTCTCTGGGCGGGGGATTAGCGTATCTGGCGTCACTTTGAACTCACGGCCATAAAACTCTTTGCGGCCTGTGATATAAGCCACAGGGATGCTATCTGCCAGCTTGGCACGTATTTTCTTCTTTATCGCAAGGGGAATTTTATAATATGGATTGGCAGCCACTTCATGGTAGGGCTGCTTGACTAAAAATGAAATGATATCCACAGCATCGCTATATGTTAGGCCACTATCGCGCAATTCATCATAAAAACTCATAAAAAATCTTCAATAGATAGCATCGGAATACCTTTGGGTGGGTACATGACGCCTAAAATAAGCCATGTCTTAAAGCGATGTTGAGTTCCTACAATAAAATAAACATCATTTTTCTCATTACATATTTCATTCAAAAATTTGTCTTTTACAATCTCAGCAGCTTTTACTTTGCCTTCTTTTTTATAATATCTTAGAAAAAGTGCAAATAACTCCCAATCGCGGATTACAATATGATGTTCCTCTCCATCAGAAAAATGGTATCTAAACCTATATGGAATTTTTGTTAATGGTATTTTATCTCGTTCATTCAATATATCATCTATATTTTGTTGGAAAAGTTGTAAGGCTTGTTTTTCTTGCCATTCCTCATCATCTTCTTCATAAGTTAAATCATATATTTTAGAAGGTTTGATAATTCCTAATGACATCCCTTTTTTATTCAATTCTGCCAATGATGAATACAAGAATGGTTTAACAAGTTCCATGCGTTGTGGCCAATGTTTAACAAGAATACCAGAAGGCTCAATACTGTCATAATCAACTTTGTAGCTTTCTCGTCTTTGATCACTATCACTTTTAACAATTTTTAGATTAGTCCATTCATATTTTTTAAATTGTTTGTTTTTGTCCATATATCTGAAAGGAACAGGATATATCCTTATAAGTCGTCCATCTTCAGTAACAGCAATGGTGCACACAAGCTCATCATAGGTTTTAGATGGAGATGGGTAGGTTTTTACTATAAATAAAACTTTATGTTTTTCATAATTCATAGATTTACTACTTTTTTATCAGTCTCTACTTTTTTTGCCACTACACTTCTATGGCATTCTTGATGGTTATTTTCATAACATAATAGCACAGTACTTGTTCCTTGATTTATTATTTGGGACAATTTGCCTAGTGATTCAGATTGATTTTTTAAAGCAACACTGTATAAATCCAAATATTCATCCATACTAATTTCATCTATAAGATTGCGAATATGATTTGGCACTCCCAAGCTTTTTGCAGAATAATAATGTATCCCCATTTTTAATAATATGCTTTCAAGCTGTCTAACTGAAAAACCGTATTTACGAGAAAGCGGAGTAGCTCTTACATCTGCAACTATTTTAATATTATTTTGAATAAGGATATTGACAAAACTATCAATTGATCTCCCTTCGTACCCAATAGTATATAAGCCATCCATCTCGCTTATTGAATAGTTTTTTTCGCGTATAACACTATTCAATGTGTAATATGGATATTGTTCGTAAATCAAGTCTGTGAGGGTTTTTGCTGTTTCTTCTTGATACTTAGAGACAAATTCCTTTGAAAGTTCATTTTTAAATATTTTACTTGTAACAAATCCTTCACTATCTGAATATCGAAGCAGTTTTAACTCACATAGCTTCACTATATCTTTATCTAACTGGAAAGAATATGCTCCATACTTGTATGGCACAAAATCATAGAATGTCACGCTGTCAAGACACAATGACTTGTGTATCAAAAAAGCAACCTTCATTAATTTTGTTCTGTTGCAGCCTTGGCAATGTTCTACAATGTCCAATAAAGCTTTTTGTCTTTTATATAGCATCTCAAATTCCTATGACAATATATCAATATTAGGTTCTATTAGCAATAAAATTTGGCCATCCTACAGTCCTGCAGCCTTCAATTTCTCCGCCTGATCATAGGCGATGATTTGCCCCAGTATCTCATCAAATTCGCCTTCCATAATGCGATCGAGGCTATAGACTGTCAGATTCACGCGGTGGTCGGTCATTCTATTCTGTGGAAAGTTGTATGTGCGTATGCGTTCAGAGCGATCGCCAGAGCCCACTTGTATTTTGCGGGCATCTGCTCGCTCAGAGGCTACACGATTGATTTCAGCCTCCAGAAGCTTTGATTTCAGCAACTTCATGGCTTTTTCTCTATTCTTAATTTGGCTGCGCTCATCTTGGCAAGTGACCACGATACCGCTTGGAATATGCGTGATCCGCACGGCTGAGTCGGTGGTATTCACATGCTGACCGCCTGCACCGCCTGAGCGGTATACATCAGTGCGCAAATCCTTGGGATCTATCACTATATCCACATCATCTGCCTCAGGAAGCACAGCCACAGTGCAAGCCGAAGTGTGCACGCGTCCAGATGCTTCTGTCTCAGGGATACGTTGCACCCTATGACCGCCACCTTCATATTTGAGGCGGCTATACGCGCCTTTACCTTTCACAAGGAGCACCACTTCACGATAGCCGCCCACGCCAGTCTCGTTTGCATCTACTATCTCAGTTTTCCAATTTTGTAGCTCGGCATAGCGCTGATACATGCGCAGCATATTGGCTGCAAAAAGCGAAGCCTCATCGCCGCCTGTGCCTGCACGTATCTCAAGATAGATATTCTTATCATCATAAGGATCACGCGGCAGAAGCAGCACGCGCATATCAAGCTCAAGCTTATCCATGGCCTCAGAGGCTTCTTCGATTTCCATCTGGGCAAGCTGCTCCATCTCTTTATCTGGAGAGTCTGCTAGGATCTGCTTAGCTGCATCTATATTATCTTTTAAGGTCTTCCATTCGAGGTAAAGGTCTACCACTGGCTTTTTATCGGAATGCTCTTTCGCAAGCTTTTGAAACTGAGCCTGATCTGCAATCACAGCAGGATCAGACATCAGGCCATTCAGCTCTTCACAACGCTTCGCCACTTCTTCTAACTTATCAAACATTATTATCTCCGTCGGCACATCGTGTGCCGAGCTTCGCACACGCGGCTTTATCCTCGACAGCAGAGCTGTCTTGCGGTACGCCGCTACGGCATTCAGTCGCTTCGCTCGTCTGCCGTAAGTCTTGCCCACATCCTGTGGGCGCTCGGAACGATAATCTTGAATCGCTCCATTTGGTCTAAGTTCAGCGATATTAGCACAAGTCGCTTTGCTTGGGAAGCTTATTTGCATTATCGCAGTCTAATTTTCTGTAGCATTGGTGAGTTGTAAAAATTGATGTCCCACTCCGCAGTAGTTAAGCGTTTATTAGCTCATTAGCTGTCCTATAGCCGAAGATCCTGCGTGGGTAATTATTTATCCACTTTTC
>JAITWL010000162.1 GCA_031285285.1 Deferribacteraceae bacterium
CAATCAAGCATCAGCATCACCAAGGCGCTCTACAATGCGCGCCTCATGGGGCTGGAGCTATACCCCACGCTCAGTGGCTCATTTGGCGCGTCCACGGGGCGCGACTTGAGCACTAGCGACACTTTCTCCAAATCATTCTCTGGCGAGCTTAGCCTGAGCTATGAACTTGATTATCTCAATAAGGCTGGGCTGATTGCCGAATCCACCGAGCTTGAATATAGCGCCACCATCCTTGATTGGCAAGCTGCACGGCTGACACTTGTCAATAGCGTGGTGGATGTGTATTACAACATAGCTTATCTGCTGCAAGCTCGTGCTATTGCGGCTGAAAGCTTGGCGAACTACAGCAAGCTTTACGCTATCGCAGATGCTCGTTATAATGCTGGCAAGACCGATATGGCTAACCGCTTACAGGCGGAGCAGTCGCTATTATCGGCAGAAAATTCGCTGCTGGATATTGATAACCAGCTCAAGAGCATGGATCAAAGCCTGCGCAATCTGCTAAATATGCGCCCAACTGACACTTTAGATATAGCATACACTGATCTCACAGCTGTAGCCCCACTCGAGCCAGATTTAGACGTACCTGTGAGTGTGCTTGCAGCACGGCCAGATTTGAAAGCCGCTGAGATGCGCCTTGAAAGCGCTTTTAATACTGTGCAGGTGCAGAAAAGAGGCTGGTATCCATCTATATCATTGCGGGCAGCGCTTAGCTCTTCTGCCCCAACAGTTGGCGAGATATTTAGCTTCCCAACCGTTGCTGGCAGTCTATCTATCAGCCTGCCATTCTTACAATGGAACACTGTGAAATACAATATCAAAATATCCGAAACCGATTATCAGAGCGCACTACTAAGCTTTGAGACCACCATCAATGTCGCATTGAACGAACTGGCCTACTATAACTATGCCTATGAACTCACCAAGACAACACTAGCCAATAGCCAGCAGAAGAATAGCACCGACCAGAAGCTCACAGCCTATCATCGTGCTCGCTATGAGGCTGGCAGCACAGAGATGGCCGACTTGCTTTCTGCGATTAACACTGAGAGTAGCTCGCGCAGAGATATATTAAATAACAGCTATCAATTGATAAAATATGAAAATATGATATATAAGGCCACTGGTGGCCGATTTATGAAACAAATGTAGGTATTCTTCGTCATTGCAAGGCTCTGCGAAGCAATCTAGCGTTCAGGATTATGTGGCCTCTGGCCGACAATTATTAGGAACGCTGGATTGGCAACGCATGAGCCTCGCAATGACGGAATTACAACTCACGTTAATTATGCCATTCTTTCCAATAATTATAAAATGTTCAAGCGTCATTGCAAGCACAGCGGCAAATTCGCGTCAAAATCGCACCAAAACGCAATACAGATAAACATCATGGGCAGGTCATAATAAAATTTTGCTCATTTCGCTTGATTTTTCAAAAAAAAAAAAAATAGAATGCCAAGGAAAGTGGCGAGGGAGGAAAATCGCATAATGAAAAAAATTACAATTTGTCTTTTGTTAGTTTTATCTTGTTTTGTGTTGTCTGCTTGTAGCGATGGTGGCGGCGGCGGTGGCGGAAATGGTGTGAATCTGGACACTATGAATGTGACAATAAGTGGTACTTATGATGACAATAGCGGCAACAGCGGCAAGTTCACTGCATCAACTGGCCCTGCAACGGCTTCTATTGCTGCTACACCTATGGCTGCTGGCGATTATCTGCTCTCTGGCAAGCTAGAAAGTGGGGCAATAATATTCAATCTGACAGGTACATATAATTCCGAAACTAAAACATATATACTTTCAGCAGCATCAAACTCTGTAGTATATTTAAGAATTCAAATCGCTGGTGAACTTAATGATAATGGGGCTGCTACTAGCGCTGAGGTGACTCTAGCAACGTCAAATGATAATGGTGCCACATGGACTAGCACAACTATACCAGCCGATGACATGGGCACTCAGCAGACACCAACTGGTACTCCTGATACAAATGCGGTAGAAGGTTTGCCTGCTAAATGGCTAGGCCAATGGCGCGGCACAGATGCAGAAGGCTACCCATTTTATCTTGCGGTGTCACCTTTCAAAGTTGATATGGTTTATTACACACAAGATAATTGGACAGTGAAAATGGATGCAGTCACAGTGACAGGCTCTGGCAATGAATACATTTTAACAACTTTTGAGAAAAATGGTTCTGATGAGTATTATGCTAGATATAAAGTAGTAGAGAATTCTGCAACACAGAATACTGTGTATATGTATGGTAATGACTCTGATGGCTGGGAATTTGCTAGCATAGGCCAGATTGTAGCTACAACTGATAGTGGAACAAAAATTTATCGTTAAAAAAATGATATAAAAAAACATTGCCAAAAAAGTCCCCTTCAGCGAAGGGGGCTTCTTCGTCATTGCGAGCTCTGCGAAGCAATCTAGGATTCAGGATTATGATGGCCTCTGGCCGACAATTATTCGCTGGATTGGCAATGCATGAGCCCGCAATAGACTTGTCATGAAACGAAAAAGTTGCGTCATTAGACTTGTCACGAAACGAAAAAGTTGCGTCATTGCGGGCTCGACCCGCAATCTAGGATTAATCAATAATGTTCCCGCACTGGATTTATTTCTGGATTTCGGCTCAAGGCCGCAATGACGAAGAATAAAGGCATATTTTATTAGACAGGAATTGGAATAAGCATTACAATATAAATCCGTAGCCATAATCAACGTGATAAGTTGTAATGCTTACATACGTAGCTATTACCAGCGACTAAAGGCCGTGGATCGCTACCCAGTCAGGCTTTGCCTGCCACCCCTTCTAAAAGAAGGGGTATTATAAGCATCCCTTACACATCCAAATTGCGCACATTCAGTGCGTTTTTCTCGATAAATTCGCGCCTTGGTGCCACCACATCGCCCATCAGCAGGCTAAATAGCTCATCAGCCATCTCGGCATCATCTATTGACACCTTATATAGCGTGCGGTTGCTAGGGTTCATAGTGGTATCCTTGAGCTGGTCTGGGTTCATCTCACCAAGACCTTTGTACCGCTGCACATATAAGCCTTTACGTGATCTGTCATCAAAATAAGCGCCTAACGCCTCGAGTGTATCAAAGCTCAGCTCCTTATCGCCTTTCACATCAAGCTTATATGGCGCATCGCCTACCGAAGCTATGCTCATGCTAAGCTTTTTAAGCTCTCTATAATCTTGGCTACTAAAGAAAGCTGCGTCTATAGAGGCTATCAGCGAGCGCCCCATCAGGTGCAGGCCATAGCGCTGAAATGTGTCATTAAATTCCAGCTCATACGATTTATATTCGCGCATCAAGCCTGCAGCTTCTAGCCCTTCCACCAACGCTTTCATAGCTTCTTCAAAGGGGAGCGTATTTGCATCAATATTATTATCCACTATATATTTCACAAGCCCCTGCGAAAAACCACGCTTCTCAAAGTGCTTCATAAGGCGGATATAGGAGAGTATAGCCTTGAATATTGGCTTCTGCTGGTGCTCAGACACGCCTGGTATTGCAAGCTCCGCAGTGCCAGTCTCCAGTAGGAAGCTTTCCATCTCATCTTCTGTCTGTATGTATTTTTCCACCTTGCCTTTTTTCACCTTATATAGCGGTGGGTTTGCAAGATAGAGATAG
The DNA here is from genome assembly GCA_031285285.1 of Deferribacteraceae bacterium. Taxonomy (GTDB): domain Bacteria; phylum Chrysiogenota; class Deferribacteres; order Deferribacterales; family JAISNW01; genus JAITWL01. Next base: position 3,646 of record JAITWL010000162.1, read on the forward strand.
CCTTTGTCAATCACAGGGCGCATATGACGGAAGAAAAATGTCAAGAGCAGTGTATCAATATGCGCGCCATCCACATCAGCATCTGTCATCAATATAATCTTATGATAGCGAATCTTATCCACATTCATATCGCCGCCGATGCCTGTGCCAAGCGCCGTCACGATAGTGCGAATCTCCGCAGATGAAAGCACTTTGTCAAATCGCGCTTTTTCGACGTTGATGATCTTGCCTCGTATTGGCAATATCGCCTGTGTGCGTCTATCGCGGCCTTGCTTGGCTGAGCCACCAGCCGAATCACCCTCCACGATGAAAAGCTCGCATTGGGCAGGGTCTTTCTCTTGGCAATCGGCCAATTTGCCTGGCAATGAAGAAATCTCAAGCGCGCTCTTGCGGCGAGTCAGTTCTTTGGCCTTTCTCGCAGCCTCGCGAGCGCGATAAGCCTGTATAGATTTCTCTAGTATCTTTTTCACAACAGTCGGATTTTCTTCAAGATAATCGCCAAGCGCTGCGCTGATAACGTTTTCCACAGCTGTGCGCGCTATGCTTGAGCCGAGCTTGGTTTTATTCTGCCCTTCAAAAATAGGGTCAGTCATCTTGAGCGAAAGCACTGCTAGCAAGCCTTCGCGGATATCTTCCCCTGAAAGCGAGATTTTCTCTTTGAGCAAGCCATATTTCGTAATATAGGCATTGAACACTTTCGTATATGCAGCACGGAAGCCTGCTTCATGAGTGCCACCCTCTTCATTATGGATATTATTGGTGTAGCTCATGAGGGTTTCATGGTAGGAATCGTTATATACGAAGGCCATCTCCACCTGTATAGTCTTGCCAGTGTTGTCTTCTTCATACACTCCGCTTAGATAGACTGGCGGCTCAAATACGAGCGGCTTAGATTTATTCAGGAATGTGACATAATTTGGTATGCCGCCTTCTTCATAAAATTCTTCGGCCTTATCCACACGCTCATCAGCAAAGGTTATTTTAATGCCGCTATTGAGAAAAGCCATCTCACGTAAGCGGCGCGCAAGCGTATCATAGACATAGTCAAGCGTATCAAAGATTTCGGCATCTGGCTTAAATTTGATTATTGTGCCTGTTTTATCACTGTCGCCGCGGCGCTCTATAGTGCCCACTGGCACACCTCGCTCAAAGCGCTCAAAATATTCGCCGCCATCACGATATATTGTAGCCTCTAGCCACTCGGAAAGGGCGTTTACCACTGATACCCCGACGCCATGCAAGCCGCCAGAGGTCTTGTATGAGTCCGAATCAAATTTGCCACCAGCATGAAGCACTGTCAGCACTACCTCTAAGGTAGGCTTACCAGCTGTAGGGTGCATGCCTACAGGTATACCACGGCCGTCATCTGTGACCGTGACAGAATCATCCATATGGATAGTGACTGTCACATTCTTTGCATAGCCCGCCATAGCCTCATCAATGCCATTATCAACCACTTCGTATATCATATGGTGCAGGCCGCGAAGCTCTGTGGAGCCAATATACATCCCCGGACGGTGCCTTACGGCCTCTAAGCCTTCGAGCACTCGGATACTAGATTCATTATAACTATTCTCTGCCATTTTCTAACCTTCTAAAACACGTATTTACACTATTTCATTTATACAAAATGAAATACTATAGCGGTAGTCCGCCTAATCAACTCTGGGGGTTCAAAATCATAGAATCCAGAAAGGTATTATGTTTCACCGCTGATGAGCATAGCAAAAATTGCGCAAAAATTCAATCATTTTTTGGTTTTTTGGCGATTATGCTAGATACTCTACAATTAGCTTGACAAATTGAGTCTAAATAAAGTATTCATTATATGCAAATCGCACCTATGGTTATTTTTTAGCTCGAATGGCGGAATAGGTAGACGCAAGGGATTTAAAATCCCTCGGTGGCAACACTGTGCCGGTTCAAGTCCGGCTTCGAGCATAATTCTATGAAATTCATACGTTCATTCTAATTGCTGTCTGCTGATCCTTTGCTAATTGTGCTTTTAGCTCGTCCACTGAGGCAAATTTCTTGCCATCGCGAATTTTAGCTATTATTGTGATTGCAAGTATACTGCCATATAGGGGTTTGGCGGCTTCATAGCCAATGATATTCACTTCAAAACCGCGTCGCTGGCTGCTGCTGACAGTTGGGCGTGTGCCCATATAGGCCATGATGGGATATTTGCGGCCATATATCGTTGTATAGCCTGCATACACGCCATCTGGCGGCAATATTTCATTATCCAGCTGCATATTCGCTGTGGGATAGCCAATTTTTGTGCCTAGCTGCTCGCCATGCCCCACTATGCCTGTGTATTCCATAAAGCGGCCAAGAAGCATTGGAAGCTTATCATAGTCACCAGCCAAGATCATGCGACGTATACGAGAGCTTGATACTGGCTCATTATCCACGTTCAATCGCTCGATCACCTCGCAGCGTATGCCTCTAGCCTCGCATAGCTCTTTCAAAACTGTGGCCGTACCCACTCTATCGCGGCCAAAATTATAATCGCTACCAACCACAACAGCCTTGGCCTGCATCTTTTCTACAATATATATCTGCACAAATTCTTCTGGGCTGAGCGCTGCAAAATCTGCATCAAAAGCTGCCACAAAGCAGGCTGCAATGCCATAGCGAGCAAGCAAGCCATATTTCTCTTCTTGAGAGCAGATCAGCTGCACATCCTTTAAGCCTGCGGGCTCTGCGCGCTTATGATACTTGAGCGGATGCGGATAAAATGTGCATACGGCTGGCCTTGCACCTAATTCTTGCGCAAAAGCCACCACCCTAGCCAAAAGCCGTTGGTGACCAAGATGCACTCCATCAAAATTACCCAGCGCCACTGTGCACGCCAGATTATGCGGCTTTTCACTGCCATTAAGCCAAATTATTTCCATTGATTAGTCCTTGAGAGATGTCTTCATGTATACAAGCACGTTATACATTAGTTGGCAAGCTTGATGCACAAAATTTTTTGATAGCAGGAAATTCACCAAATAATGCACGTCTCATTGAAACAACATTAGGATATTTACTGTCATGTTCTTTTATGTCCTTATATAGTGCGGATATCAGCTGCTCAGCAAGCTTGGCGAATGCATCGTCTATCATTTGAGAAGCTCTATGATATCTTGCTCAGTGAGCTTGCGACTTGATTCTAGCTCTACATCATCAAGTGAAGCTAGTGCTTGATGTTCTTCATTTTGGTATTTTGCATCCAGTTGGGCATCATATTCAATAGCATCGCCTAATATCTCACAATAGACTAATTGAGCAACACGGTAGTATGGAGGGATCTCCACAGGCACAGGGCTCGCATTGTGTATAATAAGTGGTAGATTACCATGATAGCCAGGGTTAGCATAGCAAGATATTGGCAAAATAAGCCCAATTCGTGCAAATGATGAACGCGGAAACACAAAGCCGCACATATTATTTGGGATAGTGATAGATTCAAAAGCTTTGCCATACAAATATTGGCCAGGTTCTAACTGAAAACCTTTTGCAAGATCAACTTCTGTCAACCTGCCAAATAAAAGCTCGTCAGGCTTGTCTGTATTGCTTAATACAAGCGGGGTGGTATCTGTGCGTATATGCGCAATATCATCAATGCGCAAATCTATACTTGCGCCTCTGATATTTTTACGAAGCAATGACATATTATTATCTTGCACAAGTCTTGCAAGTGTAGATGTCGCTAATACCATATAATGCCTCCCTAATCTTCACAGCGCCTTATTCGGCGCATTGTGTTTGCAGTTTAGCACTTATTGTTTGAGAAAACAATAAGCAGCCTATACCCGATACACCCAGCCATGCCTATCGGCCACTTTGCCTGATTGTATACCTGTGATCTCGTCATAGAGGCGCTGGGAAATGCTGCCTATCTTGCCATCGTTGATATTCATCACCAGCTCATCATATTTTAGCTCACCCACAGGCGAAATCACTGCGGCTGTGCCTGTGCCGAAGACTTCTTGCAGCTTACCAGCTTTGTATGCAGCGGCCACTTCTTCGATGGAGATTTTACGCTCTTCCACATGGATATTCCAGTCTTTCAGCACCTGTGCTACTGATTTGCGCGTGATCCCAGGCAGTATGCTGCCATTAAGCGCTGGTGTGATGGCTTTTCCATCGATCACAAACCACACATTCATCGCGCCCACTTCTTCTATATACTTTTGCTCCACACCATCAAGCCAGAGCACTTGTGCATAGCCTTTCTTTTCGGCCTCAGCCTGCGCACGCATGCTGGCAGCGTAGTTTCCTCCACACTTGGCCTCGCCTGTGCCGCCACGCACTGCACGCACATCTTTATGCTCCACATAGATGCGTACAGGCGCTAGCCCATTGGGATAATATGCCGCCACTGGTGACATAATCACGATAAACATATATTCATGTGATGGGTGTGCGGCTACTGCTGCTTCTGTGGCTATCATAAAAGGGCGGATATAGAGCGATGTTCCTGTGGCAGTGGGTATCCAAGATTTATCAAGCCGCACCAGCTCAGCAATAGCGGATACCATCTCTTCTTCATTGATTTGTGGCATACACATGCGCACGCAGCTATTATTGATGCGTTTCATATTTTCGATAGGGCGAAACATCGCCACACCACCATCAGCAGTATTGTATGCTTTCATGCCTTCAAATAGCTCTTGTCCATAATGAAAACACTTTGCCGCTGGCGAAATGCTAATAGGCCCATAGGGAACGATCCGCGGATCGTGCCAGCCCTGACCATCTTTATAGTCAATTATGAACATGTGATCGCTGAATACACTGCCCCAAGGATATTTAGCGGGATCAGCTGGCTTTTCTTTGGCTGTGGTGGTTTTGCTTATCTTCATTTGTAGCCTCTTTAAGTAAAAAAATCGTCTGACATTCTAGCCAGAGTGTGATTGCTTTGCAAGAAATAAATTTTGTCGGGAATGCCAATGGTGTTGATTCCGTCACTGCGAGCGCAGCGCGGCAATCCAGACCTCAGGACTGTGACAGCCTTTGGCTGACAGCTATTCGGAACACTAGATTGGCAACGCATGAGCCTCGCAATGACGTTTATCTGTAGTCTTACTTTGCGACCAACTTGCAGATAGTCTCTGTCACCTGATAGCTTTTCTCAAATGAAGCCATTGGCAAAAACTCAAAATTTGAGTGAAAATTCAGCGCGCCAGTGAAGTAGTTCGGTGTGAAAAGCCCACGTGCTGATAGCGCTGAGCCATCTGTGCCGCCTCGCATTGGCTTGATATCGGGTTTGATACCAAGCTGTTCAAATGCGCTAAGGATCAGATTCACCGCGGTTTTATCTTCGCCAAGCGAATCTTTGATATTGCTATATACATCTGTGACCACGCAGCTAATCTCTGCGCGCGGATGCCTAGCTTGTATCAGCTTAGTAGCCTCATGGATGTAGCTTTTGCGAGCTTCATAGCTGGCTTTATCAAAATCGCGTATATTCATTGTGATGCTTGCGCCATTTGGGTTTGCTGTCATATTCGCAAAGTGAAAGTAGCCTTCGCGCTGCTCTGTGTGTTCAGGTGTGTCAAAGCGGTCGAAACAGCCAATAAAATCATGCGCAACGCGGATAGGGTTCACCAGCACATTTTTTGCAGACATAGGGTGTGCAGGAATGCCTTTGATGCTTACGCTTACAGAAGCCGCGTTAAATGTCTCAAGCACCACCTCACCAAGCGCGCAACAGTCGATAGTGTAAGCAAAATCAGCACGAAAGCGCTCAAAATCAAGTAGTTTGGCGCCACGCAAGCCGATCTCTTCATCTGGCACAAAGGCCACATAGATATCGCCGCAATCGAATGGCTGGGCGTGTAGCTGAGCCAATAGCTCCATGATGACAGTGACGGCTGCCTTGTCATCAGCACCGAGGACGCTTGTGCCATCGCTGACGATAATATCATCGCCTTTATATGGCAGTATTTCAGGATGCTCGCTAACACGCAGCCAGATATCTTTTTCGGCATTTAGGCAGAGGTCGCTCCCATCAAAGCGGAGGACTTGCGGCTTGATCTGCGGTGATAGGCCAACATTTACAGTATCAAGATGGGCGACAAAGCCGATTTTTGGCGCAGATGGTCGTGTGCCTGGGCGCATTGCTGTGACTATAGCATGCTCATCAATATGCACTTCTTGCATACCATATTCTTTAAGATCAGCGGCCAAAAGCTTCGCAAATTCCAGCTGCCCCTGCGAACTAGGCACAGCCTTCTGTGCAGCATCGCTCTGGCTGCTTACTGCTACATAGCGAAAAAATCGTTGTTTGAGTTGTTCTTGCAATGTCATAAGTATATCCTTCTTAACTTTTTATCAATTCGCATAATTAAAATTATATAGAATAGTAATCCAAGAGTTTAATAACATAACACTATTTGTAAAATATGTCAGCTAAAATTTGCGGTGTCATAGCAGATCTGGTCACCACCAAAACCTGCGAAGCAATTAGGATTCAGGATTATGATGGCCTCTAGCCGACAATTATTAGGAACGCTGGATTGGCAACGCATGAGCCTCGCAATAGACTTGTCATGAAACGAAAAAGTTGCGTCATTGCGGGCTCGACCCGCAATCTAGGATTAATCCAATGGG
>JAITWL010000164.1 GCA_031285285.1 Deferribacteraceae bacterium
AGTGGAGGTGCGCGGTGTGCGGCACACCGATGCCGATAAGCTGAAAGCGCTTTATGCACCTATGGTAGGGCAAAACTTATTTCGCGAAGTCACTTCTGCGGAGCTAATGAGCGATGATCCGTGGATACAGAGGCTAGAGATTAGGCGATCGTTGCCTTCCACTTTGGTGGTGATGGTCAAAGAGGAGCGTGAGCTATTGAGCTATCGCTCAGGAGAGGCTTGCATGTCGATGACAGAAAGCGCCAAGCATATAGAAAGAGACTGCAATGGGGTGAGCATCAATGTGGTGCAGACGCCGCTTGCAGCAGAATTTAGGAATTTTGTATATATGTATAATAGCATGCCTGAGTTAAAAGCTGGAGAACTCACGCTTAAAAATGGTTTTTTTACACTGAGAGAAGGCAATACTACGTTTGTCAGCACTTATGAGCCAGCCGCGTTTGCTGATAACTACAAGGCCTATGTTGAGAAAATTCGCCCACGCTATAAGCGTGTAGACTCAGTGGATATGACAGTGCGCGGCAAGGTATATGTGAAGGGGGTACGAAATGGCTAAGCCTAAGGCAACATCTGAAAATATATATGTGGGGCTTGACATTGGAACCACCAAAATACGTGCAGTTGTTGCTCGCAAAAATCAAGAAGATGGTGTTGATATACTCGGGCTCGGCTCAGCAGAAAGCACTGGCATACGCAAGGGCGTGGTGATAAATATTGATGCCACTGTGAATGCAATCAAAGATGCTGTGCACGAAGCTGAGCGCATGTCTGGAGTGGAGATTAAAAGCGCCTGTGTAGGAATAGCAGGTGGACATATAAAGAGCTTTAATTCTCGCGGCGTGATAGCTGTGAAGAATGGCGAGGTCATGCAAAATGACGTGACCCGTGTGATAGAATCAGCCGCAGCTGTGAATATCCCAGCTGGCTATGAGGTGCTTCATGTGCTGCCGCAGCAATTTATCCTTGATGGGCAGACAGAGATCAAAGATCCCATTGGCATGAGTGGCGTCCGCCTTGAGGTGGAGGTGCATATCGTGACAGGTGCTGTGGCAAGCGCTGCGAATGTAACCAAGTCTTGCCAGCGTGCAGGCATAGTGGTGGAAGATATTTTTCTGGAGCAGCTTGCAGCTTCTGAGGCAGTACTTTCAGATGACGAGCGCGAGATCGGTGTCTGCTTGATCGATGGCGGTGGCGGCACAACAGATATGGCTGCATTTAATCGCGGTGCTGTCTATCACACAGCTGTATTGCAGATAGGCGGGAATAACTTTACGCATGATCTGACAGTGGGGCTTTCCACATCAGAAAAAGAGGCTGAGAAGCTGAAAATGCGTCATGGCTGTGTATGGATGGATATGGTGTCACCAGATGATGTCGTGGAAGTGGCCTCTGTGGGCGGCAGACCAGGCAGAAAAATCGCAAGGCCTGTGTTGACACAGATTTTGCAAGCGCGAGCAGAAGAGGTATTCACTATTTTTGCTGGAGAATTCCAGAAGAAGAACCTCGCATATATGTTCAGCGCGGGTGTCGTGCTCTCTGGTGGCATGGCAAATTTAGAAGGTGTAGAGGAGCTTGCAACGGATGTGTTAGGTGTGCCTGTGCGTATAGGCCGCCCCAGCAACATCGGCGGGCTTTCAGATATGGTGCAAGATCCGATTTACGCAACATCGGTCGGCCTTGCGCTTCTTCATGCGAAGAAAGGTAAGTCGTCTAATGCGATAGTGACCAGCACTGGCACTAGCGGCAGCGAAGAGAAGATGTTCGGCGATATTTGGAGCCGAATGAGAGCGTGGCTGGCTGAGTTCTTTTAGTAATCAGCCACACTAAGCACAGTACGAATAAACGGGGGTTTATTATGTTTCAATTTGAGGCAATGCACAAAGGTGCAATTATCAAGGTGGTAGGCGTCGGCGGAGCTGGCGGTAATGCTGTCACAAACATGATGCAGGCAGGCATTGGCGGTGTGGAATTTATCGTTGCAAATACAGATGCGCAAGCACTGGAGCGCAACGAAGCACCAAATAAAATACATCTGGGCAAACTTATAACAAAAGGCTTAGGTGCAGGCGGCAATCCTGAGATCGGTCAGAAATCGGCCATCGAAGATATGGAATTTATCGCTGACTCGCTGAAAGGTGCAGATATAGTGTTTGTAACTGCTGGCATGGGCGGCGGCACAGGCACAGGCGCAGCACCAGTGATCGCGAGCGTGGCCAAAGATCTTGGCGCGCTGACAGTGGCCGTAGTATCCACGCCTTTCTCATGGGAAGGCCGCCGTCGCAATGAATTCGCTGAGAAGGGGCTTAATAACCTCCGCGATCATGTGGATTCATATATCGTCGTGCCAAACGACCGTCTGTTGGAAGTTGTGGATAAAAACACTTCACTCTCAGATGGCTTTAAGCTAGCAGACGATGTGCTGCGTCAAGGCGTGCAAGGTATAAGCGACACTATAAATGTGCCAGGCCTTATCAACCTTGACTGCGCGGACGTGCGCTCGATTATGGATTCGCGTGGACTAGCGCTGATGGGCGTTGGCAGCTCTGCAGGCGAGAATAGAGAGCGTGAAGCGCTTGAGAAAGCTCTGAAAGGTCCATTGTTGGCTGATGCCAATATTCGCGGGGCATATGGTATCCTGTTGAATATCACAGGCGGCGACGACCTCAAGATGTATGAGATCTCAAATATAGGCTCTATGATCAACGAATACGCTGGCCAAGAAGCCAACATATACGTGGGCGCTGTGAATGATGGTCGCTCAGATGGCTCAGTGAAAGTGGTGCTGGTGGCAACGGGGATTAATCAGCAGCGTGGCACTGTGGTTTTGGAAGACTTTCTGCCAAAGAGAGACGCAAATAAGGACACACAGAAGCAAATCATTGATAAAGCTAGAAGAGATCTTGGACAAAAGCCAGCTGGCGTAGAGGACTACAACAACGAGGACTACGAACTGCCAACTTACCTGCGCAAACAGGTAGACTAGAAAATCTATAATTGCGTCAGCCGATATACCCCCCGTTGACGGCTGGCGCTTAACCAACCAGAGGGCAGGTGTTAGCCGGTCCTCGGGTTTATAATTCTTAAATGTTTCCATTTCGTCATTGCTGCGGCTCATGCGTTCCTACAGACACCCTACAGACAAGCAACACAAGCATTTAGTTGCATTTTACAAAAAAGTGCTTACAATGCAAGGGTACTGCGTGAAAAACAAAGGAAGACTAAATGCCTAAAGTGATTCTTATAAACTCAGCCCCACACGAGGTTCGTGCAGCTGTGCTAAGTGCTGGCACAGTGCATGAGCTATTTATCGAGCGCTCACGTAAGCGCACAGTGGTGGGCAATATCTATAAAGGCAAGGTGGTCAAGGTTTTGCCAGGCATGCAATCAGCCTTTGTGGATATTGGCTTGCAGAAGGCGGCCTTCCTCCATGTGGCAGATATGCTTGATGATAGGGATTTTGATGAAGAAAGCGGCGATAACGCGAGCAGTGAAGAGCTTAATGACACCATCGAGCTTGAAGAGCTACCGCTACCACCGATCGAAGCCATGATCACGGAAGGTCAGGAGATCATCGTGCAGGTAGCCAAAGATGCCATAGGTTCAAAAGGCGCGCGGCTAACCATGCATCTATCAATCCCTGGCAGGCATATCGTACTGATGCCTGGCTATCCACACATTGGCGTATCCCGCAAGATTGAAAGTGGCGAGGATCGTGATAAGCTGCGCGAGATACTACGCGAAATCCGCCCACAGGAAGATGGCCTCATTGCACGCACTGTGAGCAAAGGCCAGAGCCGCGACGATCTTGAGGCTGATAGGGACTATCTCATGCGTATCTGGCGTAAAGTGCGTGAACGCGCAGAGGAAAATAAAGCGCCACAGCTAATATATGAAGACGATAATCTGATCTTCCGCATTCTTCGTGATGTTGTCACCGATGACACCAGCGAGATCATTATTGATAGCCAGCAAGACTATGACGACATGACAGTATTTTGCAGCGACTATCACCCAAATTTGATCAATAAAATCAACCTTTACACAGATGATATGCCACTATTTGATGCTTACAATGTGGAGATCGAGATCAACCGTGTGCTTGATAAGAAAATTTGGTTGCGCTCTGGCGGCTACATCATCATCGATCAAGCCGAAGCACTCACTGTGATCGATGTGAACACAGGCAAATTTGTAGGCAAGCGAAATTTTGAAGAGACTATCTTCAAAACCAACATAGAGGCCGCTCGCGAAATAGCGCACCAGCTGCGGCTTCGCAACATTGGCGGCATAGTGATAGTCGATTTTATTGATATGGAGGCCGTGGCCAATAGGTCGAAAGTGCTTTCGCTGCTAGACGAGCTGTTGCGGGAAGACCGCGCGAGGGCATCTGTAATGAATATCACCCCGCTTGGCCTTGTAGAGATCACTCGAAAGCGTTCGCAGGAAAGCTTTATCAGGCTTATGAGTGAGGCTTGTCCTTATTGCGAAGGCCGCGGCGTGATCAAATCCCGCCTAACCATCTGCTATGACATATTGCGACAGATTCGCCGCATAGCGCCTGATATTAAGCTTGCAGGCAAAGGAAAGAAAATTCTGCTGGAAGCACATAACGAAATCGCCGATATCTTGCTAAGCAATGAGCGAGAAAGCATAGATGCACTGGAGCAAGACTACAACGTGAAAATAGAGATCAAATTCCGCCCAAATTTTCACCTTGAGCATTATGAGCTGATTCCGCTAGAGTGAGCAGAGAGATGAAGCGTTTAATAATCCTTATATTTTTTGTATTGTTGGCAGTATTTATGCTCAATAGCCACTTACATCATGATTATGAGGTCACAGAGCTATCTCAAGATGCAACGCAAGACTATGTAGTGCTGATTCATGGCATCTATGCATCCTCAGCTATGCTAGAACCTATTGCTGATGCGCTTGTCGCTGATTATAATGTGATAAATATACAATATCCCTCAGCTGACGACAGCATAGAGCAGATTACCGAACAATACATCAAGCCTGTGATAGCTAGCCTTGATGGCAAGAAGATTCACTTTGTGGCACACTCTATGGGCACAATAGTGCTCAGATATTATCTGAAAAATAATAGTATACAGCAGCTGGGCAAGGTGATATTCATCTCTCCGCCAAGTCATGGAAGCAATCTATCAGATTTTTGGTTAGCAAGACTGATGAAAAATACCTTTGGTGAAGCCGTGGCGCAGCTCAGCCCCAAAGAAGACAGCTTTGTGAATGCACTAGGCGAGCCAGACTATCCCTGCCAAGTGTTAATGGGAAATAGATCACGCAACCCCATGTTCTCTGCGATAATAGATGGCAAAGATGATGGTATGGTGCCTGTCGAAAGCGCCAGACTCGCTACCTGCGGCTGGGAGTTGATAGATAAAGCATCGCATAAGTCTATACTCAAAGACGAAAGGACGATTGAGGCCGTGATTGGATTTATAGCAAGCAATGACTATCAGAATTAGTCGCCCCCATCCTCTTCTTCACTATATGCAGTTGCGATGTCAATAAAATGTACCACAACGCGACAGACTTCGTTCTTAGCATCATAACCAAAATACACAGGGTAATCGCCATCACCAAAGCCCGATTGAAACATTGGCACGCTTAGATTGGTGTCAGGGATTGTCCAATTGATCCAGTCGCCGCCATCACGCTGGTGCTCTGGATAGTCTTGATAGCTTTTTGCAAATATCTCTTTGAAAAAATCATCATACATGTTGAAATCCATGCTTTCACCCTTGCCGCCTGTGGTCTTATCCACAAAGGCCACATAGGCATCGCGAGTTTTCATGTCCATAATCGTGGCTAGGCCAGCGTCCACGCCAAAGCCAAAGAAAGTGCCTTCTTCTGTCACAGTGTCAAGATTTTCATAGCCAACAAGCGCTTCATAATATTTCACAGGCTCTTGCTCAGAAAAAGCTACCATAGCAGCGGCATAGCGATCAGGATACCCTTCATCAAGCACTGCGCAGATTTGCAAATCGTATATGCCAGCAGGTACTTTTTGCAGATACGGCTCAGAGTCTTTACTGACAGTGACTAGCGGGTCTCGAACCAATATCTCGCCTGTGGGAAAATTAACCTTGCCCATAGAAAAAGTTGCCACCTTCATTCCAGCAATTTCGCTGTCTTTGAAATAGCTCGTCAGATCGCTAATTGGCGTTAGCAGATGCTTCACTTGCTCATATTTTTTCAGCCATTTGGCAGACGGTTTCATAGTGACTCCTTGAAGCCCTCAAAATTAAAAAAGGGCGGACAAATCCGCCCCCTCATAGGATTCTACAGTATTACGTTTTCTTTATACTCACCAAATGCTTCTTTCAGCGCATTCATTGCTTCGCCGAGAGTCACATAGGCTTTGGCAGCCTCTATCATTGGTGGCATGATGTTTGAGCCATCTTTTGCTGCTGCTAGAAGCTTTTCTAACGCTGCTTTCACAGCTTTGTCATCGCGTTTCGCGCGCATATCTTTGAGTTGGGCAACCTGAGCTTTTTCCACTTCAGGCTTGATGCGAAGCAGATCTTTTGGAGCTTCTTCCTCAATCTTATACTCATTCACACCAACAATAATCTGATCTTTGCGCTCGATAGCTAGCTGATAGTCATAGGCGCTGTTTTGGATCTCTTTCTGTGGATAGCCTTGCTCTATCGCGCGCAGCATGCCACCGAGGCCGTCAATCTTCTCGATATAGGCCATAGCCTTCTCTTCCAGCTCATTAGTCCATGCTTCCACTATGTAGCTACCTGCTAGAGGGTCGATAGTGTCAGCTGCGCCAGATTCGTTTGCCACAATCTGCTGTGTGCGTAGGGCTATTCGCACTGATTTCTCAGTAGGCAGCGCCAGCGCTTCATCAAGCGAGTTAGTATGCAGCGACTGAGTGCCACCCATGCAGGCAGCAAGTGTTTGCAGAGCCACGCGCACGATGTTATTCTCAGGCTGCTGAGCTGTCAATGTGCTGCCTGCTGTCTGAGTGTGAAAGCGCAACATGCAAGAACGATCGCTCTTTGCTTTAAAGCGCTCGCGCATAATCTTGCCCCAGAGGCGTCTTGCAGCACGGAATTTGGCAATCTCTTCAATGAAGTTATTATGGCAGTTGAAGAAGAATGAAAGCCGCCCTGCGAAGTCATCCACATCAAGCCCAGCTTTGATAGCAGCTTCTACATATGCGATACCGTCAGCCAGTGTAAAAGCTATTTCCTGAGCTGCGTTAGAGCCAGCTTCACGGATATGATAGCCGCTGATGCTGATAGTGTTCCACTTTGGCACAAAGTCTTTGCAATATGCAAATATATCTGTGATTATACGCATAGATTCAGTTGGCGGAAAACGATAAGTGCCGCGAGCCATGTACTCTTTCAAAATGTCATTCTGGATAGTGCCTGATAGCTTGTCAGATGAGACACCTTGCTTCTCACCAACAGCGATATAGCAGGCCAAAAGAAAAGACGCTGTTGCGTTGATAG
>JAITWL010000169.1 GCA_031285285.1 Deferribacteraceae bacterium
TCACTTCAAATAATTTTCTATTTCATCTAGCGTTCGCTTATCATACACTATCGAGTGATGCGCTACGCCAGTTATTAATTTAAATTTACAACCCTCTAGTGGGGCGCTATCAGTAGCCACCAAGCCATCATCCTTGCCTGATATGAGCCATGAAAATATTGGATATCCGCTATTGCCTGCCAATACATAGCATGAGTAGCTAGGCTTAGGCAAGCTATTCACAAAACTATCATTATTCGCGCCCAGTTGCAACAGCCCTGAGCCAAACCCTGAGCGCAACCAACGCGCCAAAGCTAAATCTGCAAGTGGGCTACCATGACTTGGAGGCGCGACAAACACCACCTTGCCAAGCTGGGACATACTATGGCGTTGCAAATAATATCGCAACACTACAGAACCCATAGAGTGCGTCACGAAATGCGTAGTGACACGAGAATCAAGCCTTTGTAGCACAGAGGTGATATATATGTCTGCAATGGATTCTATACTATCAGTTGTGGGATATTGTATATTGACCACCCGATAGCCTTTATCTGTCAATAAATCGGCTATAGGCTCCATAAATGAGCTCTTGCTCCCATAGCCATGAATCAGCACCACATAATCTTTATCTTGCTGCAATTCACGATTCCACACTGCCGCTTTCTCTGCTGAAACCCCATTCACTTCATAATCGTGTGTTGCAATAAAGCGCACAACACCACAACTTGTACAAAACAGTAGCAAAATGGCCACAACAGCAAAACTTTGTGCTCTGCGCTCGCTCACAATTCCACCCTAGTTGCTAAGGGCTCAATAGACATGCAGGCACAGGGGCATGGCATGCCAACACCCCTGCATTTGTGCCATTGCATTGCTTTTATCGTATCAGTTAACGAATTAAGCGTGATTTTTGATATAGTCGACTGCTGCGCCAACAGTTTTGATGCTGTCAGCATCTTCATCAGAAATCTCAACGCCAAATGCTTCTTCCAGAGCCATAACAAGCTCTACAGTGTCCAAAGAATCTGCGCCAAGGTCGTCGATGAAAGAAGACTCAAGACTTACGTCTGCTTCGTCTACAGTCAGTTGCTCAGCAACTATTTTTTTTACTTTTGCTTCGATGTCTGCCATTTTAAAGGCCTCCTTATATAATAATTCTACCAATTCACTTTATTTAATCCTACACAGTAATAAACATAAGCCGAAACCCAAAACCTACACCTATATAGAGCATATGATGGTTAGTAGATTTAGGATCAGCCATAGATGCGTCTTTAAACCCCGTCAAATGCTCAAGCCTGTAACCAGCTTTAAGCTCAATTGCTGGCCCCATCGTACCATCAAGAATCTGCACATAAGAAACAGCTAAATCAAATACAGCCCCACGTGCATCGCCACCGATAATTGGCCCCAAATTCATTGATACAAATACGCCATCATCATCAAACAGATCTGTATCATCAATTGGATAATTAAAGCCAAAATATAGAGCCGAATGCTGATAGCTGAGCGTATCCCCAGCCGTATCATCAATTGCTCTGTGGCCTGTCTCTATCCCGATATTTGGAATAAGTGCTGGCGAAAATTCAGCGTAGGCCACTCCATTAGTGCCGCTAGTGCCCAACATTCCCTTTCCTCCAGCTGTTAATGAGCAAGCCGTGCAGGAGAAAATGAGTGTGCAAACTAATATCAAGCGAAGCAACATATTTTCACCAAATTAATGCTACAAATACATGCCACCATTCACATGGATCACCTGTCCTGTGATATAATCAGCCATAGGTGATGCTAAAAAATACACTGCATTTGCTACATCGTCAACCGTGCCGAAGGTCTTAAGCAAAGTTTTATCCACCATGCTTTTTTTTATAGTCTCATCCAACACATCTGTCATCTCTGTTTGTACAAAGCCCGGTGCGACTGTGTTTACGCGGATTCCCTTCGCGCCCATCTCTGTGGCAACGGCTTTGGTCATTCCATGTATGCCAGCCTTGGAGGCAATATAGTTCAATTGCCCAGCATTGCCCGCAAAACCTACCACACTTGATAGGTTTATTATCTTGCCATATTTTTTCTTCATCATTGGGCGAACCGCTTGGCGGGTGCAATAGAACGTGCCCTTGAGGTTGGTATCTATCACTGTGTCAAAGTCTTCATCGCTCATGCGCATAAGAAGCTGGTCTTTAGTGATGCCAGCGTTATTCACCAATATATCAACCGCGCCAAAAGCTTTCTCTATAGAATCGAACATAGCTTTGACAGCCTCAGGATCGTTCACCTTCGCCTGCATAGCAATAGCATCGCCGCCATCAGCCTTGATCTTCGCGACCACTTCATCGGCTTCATGAGAAGAACGAGCATAATTGACTATCACCTTTGCGCCATGAGCGGCTAGTTTGAAGGCTATCGCCTTGCCTATGCCGCGTGAAGCGCCTGTCACTAGGGCAACCTTATCTTTCAGATCTTTTGTCATAATTGTACTCCATAGCTTTTAGTAGCTAACGTTGTAGTAGCCTTTGTCGCTAGTCTTGCCATCTTTATAAACTTGGGAAGCGTGCAAAACACCTTCCTCTCCATCAATTCGTCCGTCTTCATCTGTGTCATCTTCATAGCTACACAAAACACCTGTGAAAGGCTTGCCTTCAAGCAAAAGCTTGTCATTGCCCAAATCATAAGACAGCTCTGTTGGTGTCCAGCCATCGCCATATTTAACAAGATGTCTGGCCGCATAGTTTAGCACCCACATCCCATCAGCTACATAAAGCCGCGCCTCAACATCGCAATCTGGCAAAGGCTCTGTGGCATTGGACACTGTGAGACCAAAGCAGACGATAATGGCTAGTAGTACACCTTTCATAGCACCCCTATGTAGTGAGTTTAATTACTCGCTCTGCTAAATCCCCAAAAACAGTTAAAAATCTATCTCTAGAGGCTGTCATAGTACTTTGCACACTGCCTTGTCTACCAATTTCGCTATCAGTAAGAGCAAACACTGGCTTTGCATTATCTTGGCTAATTGCAATTAAACTGTTAAAATCAGATATCTGCGCTAAATCATAAGGAGTTAGCCCTGAAGAACCTAATGTATCCTTTAGCTTTATTTCATCAACAACACAACTTATCTTTTTAAGCTCTGGAACAAGACTATCATTGACACTTTCTCTTATCTTTGTAATCCAGTTTTCAAAAGATGCAGCTGGGCCTTTCCGATAAATTTTATATTTTTGTTGTATCATGCCAATAAATAAAGGTTTGTTCTTTATAGAGTATCCATCATTATCAAAACTGTTACTTTCTTTATAGATACTAATTTCTCTTTTCCATTGAGGGATACGTTTTGATAAAGATAGTACTGCTTGCCAGCAAAAATAGTCAGGCGAAGCAGGTATAATAAAATAGTCACTTGACATTAGTAAAACTTCATTAAGCCCTCCAACATTTGGGCTTAAATCATATAGAACATAGTCAAAGTTATATTTTTTTGCAACTTCTTGCAATATCTTTGGCAAAGCTCCTGGAATATTACGAACAGCAGGAACACCTGCTGAGACTTTTAGTGCAAGTGCAATTTGTGTATCTAAGTCTGAAATATCTTGATGCCCTGGCAACAGAAAGAGATTTTCATTCTTGGTTGGGTAAGGAGCTCCAAATCCACCATTTATTATTGTTTGTAATTTATTTGTATCATTATCAATAATTGCGCTTACCAAGGTCTTTGCTGTTGCCAATTGTTGTCTCTATAAAAACTTTCTAATTTATCGTCATCAACAGCAGCATGTCCTAAAACCATACCTGTTAAGTTACACTGTGCGTCAGCATCAAATAGTAACACTTTTTTCCCAGCTTGCGCCAATGACCACCCTAGATTGAAGGTTGTGGTAGTCTTACTCACCCCACCTTTATGGTTAAAAAAACATATTGTTATCGCCATAATTCCCTCCTACACCAATCGGTCTATAGCTTCGCTATGTCAGCCGCAGAAGAGATATTGATGCAAGTCACATTCTTATCAATCTTCTTCACTAGCCCTGCGAGCACTGCTCCAGCGCCCACTTCTATAAATGTATCCACACCCAGCTTCACCAGCTCTTGCACAGATTGGCTCCAGCGCACAGCGCCATCCATCTGGCGGATAAGTGCAGAGCGCACATCTTGCTCGGCTGTTTCCAGCTTGGCATCTACGTTATTCATCACAGGTGTTGCAAGCGTATTAATCTTCACGCCAGCAAGATATTTCTCCATCTCCACGCGTGCAGGACGCATCAGCGAACAATGGAAGGGTGCGCTTACTGGCAGCGGCACAACACGTTTTGCGCCCTTATCTTTCATAAGAGGGGCGAATTTTTCGAGTGCTGCAAGATGGCCAGCCACCACCACTTGCCCATCTGAATTATAATTAGCAGGCTCCACCACAGAATCTGCGGAGTTGACTTCTTTGCAAACAGTTTCCACAACGTCATTAGGCGAGCCAAGCACTGCCATCATGCCGCCCACACCCACTGGCACTGCGCTTTGCATGAATTTGCCTCTATTATGCACAGCCTTCAGCGCATCTAGTGCATCTATGCCGCCAGCAGCCACAAGAGCAGAATATTCTCCAAGCGAATGCCCAGCAAAATAAGCAGGCTTCACTTTATCAGCGATCATCTGCCAGAGCGCCACGCTATGCAGCAGCAGAGCTGGCTGAGTGTTTTGAGTAAGTTTAAGCTGATCCTCTGGCCCTTCAAACATGATGCTTGATAGAGAATAGCCAAGGGCCTTATCAGCCGTGGCAAATAGCGCCTTAGCTTGCTCATTAGCCATCAAATCTGCACCCATACCCACGCTTTGCGAGCCCTGACCTGGAAAAACCACTGCTATTGACATTATATTCACCTTACGTTATGTTTTCATTTACTCCAAATAAATGGATGTTTGCAGCACTATATACTAATTTTTGCGATAACGCAAGTATCTGCGGCAAAAACTACATTTTCACCACAGCTGCGCCCCATGTAAAGCCGCCACCAAAGGCTGTCATCAGCACATTATGGCCGCGTTTCACCTTGCCTTCGCGCACTGCTTCGTCTAGCGCTGAGGGGATGGTCACTGATGAAGTGTTGCCATGTTTTCTTATATTTATCAGTGCCTTATCTGGATCGATGCCAGAGCGCTTCATCACGGCTTCTATGATGCGCATATTTGCCTGATGGGGTATGACAAAATCGATATCAGCATTCGTAAGGCCGCTATCAGCAATGGCCTTGGTGCTTGCATCCACCATCATGCGCACCGCCACTTTGAAAACCTCGTTGCCTGCCATTTTTATCAGATTATCTTCCACCTTCATCACATCGCGATTAGCAAGCATCACAGAGCCTATACCCTTCATATGTAGAAGCTCGCCAAATGAGCCATCGGCCGACATATTTGTTGATAATATGCCATAAGGCTCCTCTGTCGCTTGGATAATAGTGGCCGCAGCGCCATCACCAAATAAAATGCAGGTGCCGCGATCCGTATAATCAGTCATCTTTGTGAGCCTTTCAGCAGATGCGATTAAGATAGTCTTGCATTGGCCTATTTTTATGAGCGCGTTGGCAAGATTTTGCGCATAGATATAGCCTGTGCAGGCTGCTTCCAGATCCATAGCGAAGGCGCCCACTATGCCTAGCTTGCTTTGCAGCAGGCAGGCTGTGGATGGGAAGGCGTAATCAGGCGTAACGGTAGTCACAAAGATGCCATCAATCTCTTCAGCCTTGATGCCAGCGGCTTCTATAGCGCGCAGGCTAGCCTTGAGCGCCATATCGGAGGTCATTTCATCGCGCTCAGACACATGCCTTGTGTGCATGCCTGTGCGTGTGGTGATCCATTCATCAGTGGTATCCACTATTTTTTCTAGATCACTATTTGTGATGACTTTTTCAGGAAAATAAGATCCTGTACCTATTATTCTTGAAAATATCATTATATTGGCCTCCTCAGTAACTTCAACTTTTTTTCATTAA
>JAITWL010000200.1 GCA_031285285.1 Deferribacteraceae bacterium
CATCTTCGTT
Organism: Deferribacteraceae bacterium; assembly: GCA_031285285.1. Lineage (GTDB taxonomy): Bacteria > Chrysiogenota > Deferribacteres > Deferribacterales > JAISNW01 > JAITWL01. The sequence goes on from JAITWL010000200.1 coordinate 11, forward strand.
ATAAATTTTTTGTTCTCTATTTAGTTTGCCATTAAGGTACTGTAATTCGCATTTTATTGTGCCATTTTCAAAATAATATTTGCAAAGTTCGTTCTTTTTGCCTTTTTTATATAAGAGTTCCTCTTTGATTGCCCCACTTTCATAATAATATTTCACCAAGCCTTCCAATTTGCCCTTTATATATTGCGCTTCATAATATAGTGAACCATCTTGATAGTAAGCTTTAAATGAGCCTTCAAATTTGCCTTTCTTGCAGAATCCTTCCTCTTTTAATGCACCATTCTCGTAGTAATCATTATATATGCCATCAAGCTCGTCATTTGCATATTGCCGCTCAGCTCTGAGTATTTTGCCATCGCTATTATACCAGTATGTTCTGGCCACACCTTCCCTCTTATTATTTGCGTATAAGCATTCTTCCTGCAATGAGCCATTATCCCAGTAATCTTTGCACACTCCATCCCTTAGATTGTTTTTATATGAGTACTCACTTATTAGAGTACCATCTTTACCATAGCTCTTTTCAATGCCCTCTATCACGCCATTCACATATGGCGTTTCTGTTAGTGCAACGGTGTTTGCTCCATTATCAGCATGATATATTTTCTGAATGCCATGCTTGATACCATCTACATATTGCGCATATGAAGACCCTTTCGAACATACAACGCCTGTCACAGGCTTGCCCTCATAGAGGGCAATGCCATCAACTATATTAAGGTCACCATATTTATAATCATACACTCGTTCCATGTCAGCCACTTTACTTCCCTTTGCTCTCCGCAATCACCTTATCCATCAAGTGGCTTGGCAGCTCCTCATATTGGGCAAATTCCATTGTGAATGAGCCGTGGCTGCCTGTCATGCCGCGCAATTCGGGTGCGTAGGTGAGCACTTCGCCCATCGGCACTTGCGCGCGTATATGCTGGCCTGTGCTTTGCGGCTCTACATTCACTATGCGGCCGCGGCGGCTATTCATATCGCCTATCACGCTGCCCACGTATTCTTCTGGCACATACACATCCAGATTCATTATAGGCTCAAGGATCACTATTTTTGCATCAGCGGCAACTTTTTTAAATGCCATAGAAGCTGCTATTTTGAAGGCCATCTCTGAAGAATCCACAGAGTGGTATGAGCCATCAAATAGAGCCACTTTGAAATCGACTAACGGATAGCCTGAGATCACGCCTTCCATAGCGGCTTCACGCACGCCTTTTTCCACTGCGGGGATGTAGTTCCTAGGCACTGCGCCGCCCACCACACGATCTTCAAACTCGAAGCCTGCGCTACGCTCCAGCGGAGAAATCTCCAGCCACACATCGCCATACTGGCCGCGGCCGCCTGATTGCTTCTTATATTTGCCTTGTCCGCTGGCTTTCATGCGGATAGTCTCGCGATAAGGCACGCGTGGCACTTTCATCTCCACGCCCACATTGAATTTTTTCTCCAGCTGCTCAAGCACTGTCTCAATGTGCATCTGCCCCATGCCAGAAAGCAATAGCTCGCTAGTTTCCGCATCGCGCTTGATCGATAGCCCTGGGTCTTCTTCCAGAAGCTTCGCCAGCCCCGCGCTCACTTTATCTTCATCATCTTTAGATTTTGGCACTATGCTAAATGAGATCACCTGCTCAGGCATGGTGGGCTTATCAAATATTATAGGCTTAGCTGCAGTGCAAAGCGTGTCAAAGGTTTCAGTGTATTTTAGCTTCGATACCATCGCTATCTGCCCTACTCCCACGCTGTCCACTTTTGTAGACATCTTGCCATACATCAGGTTGATTTGTGATATATTTTCTTTTTCGCCTTTGTTAGCGTTCAATAGCTCAGTGCCAGCTTTTAATGAGCCTGAAAATACGCGAAATAATGAGAGCTTGCCTGCGAAAGGATCGACGAATGTTTTAAATACCATTGCAGAGAAAGCTTCTTGCGTCCTCACAAAGATTTCTTCATTGGTCTTCATGTCATGCGCCAGCCGTAGCGGTTCATGCTCTGGCGCAGGCATATAGTCGATGATAGCATCTAGCAGGAGTTTTGCCGCGATATTATTAGTGGCAGAGCCGCAGAGCACTGGCACAAATTTCTTGGTGATTGTGCCTTCTCGAATGCCGCGGCGAACCTCTTCTTCTGTCAATTCGCCAGCATCAAGATATTTCTCGATCAGTGCATCATCAGTCTCGCTGGCGGCTTCCACCAGCTTGGTATGATATTTTTCGGCCAAGTCTAGCATATCAGCGGGGATATCTTGAAAAGTATAATTTGCGCTCTTATCAGTAGGGTAGATAAGCGCTTTCATCTTCACAAGGTCGATAACGCCCTTGAATGAATCTTCTGCGCCGATAGGGATATATAGCGGTAGTGGATTAATCTTGAAAGTGCGCTCAATTTGGCTAAGGGCATTGTAGAAGTCGGCGCGCTCCTTATCCATTTTGTTAATGAATATCATGCGTGAGAGCGAATATTCATCAGCATACTGCCATACGCGCTGGGTTTCCGCCTTTACGCCTGTGATAGCCGAAGCCAGCACGATAGCTGAGCCAGCAGCAAAGAGTGCAGCCTTGGTTTCATGCAGAAAATTTGCATAGCCTGGGGTGTCGATGATATTGAGCAGATATTTATTCCACTCCACTGTGGCCACTTTGGCATTGATAGATAGCTTTCTAGAGATTTCAATTGGGTCATAGTCCATCACACTAGAGCCAGCGTCGATCTCGCCGATACGCTTCGTTAGGCCAGTGTTGTAAAGAATGGCTTCCACAAGGCTAGTCTTGCCAGCCCCACCATGTGAAATAAATGCAACGTTCCTGATCATAGCGACCTCCCACCATAAGTAAAATCAAAGGCTTATAAGTCCGAAATGGTCATATGATGTTAGCAAATTATACACACGAATACAATTACAAAATTTCGCAGGGTTTGAAAAGATCGTAATATTGATAAGAGCTTGACAAACTGTAGGCGATGACTGTAATACAAAAGCACTGATCTGATCAATCTGTTTACAATTTTTTCATTTTTTACAAATTTATGCTTATATTATCTTGCCGATTAGTGTATAGTCAAACGGTGTCCATTAAAAATGTGTTTTAGTCGACGTAACGTGTTAATTTTAAAAATTGCATAAAATGGCTTTAATCTCTTCTCTTTAACACGCCCCAGAATTTTCTGGGGCGTGTGTATTGATCAGCAGCACACATAAAAAACACTTGAAATCTCCGCTTTTAGCTGATAGATTTAGCATTCTATGTAGTAGAAGTAAAAAGGTAGTAACAATTATGAAACATGTAGCAACGCGTAGTGACGATTTTGATTTCCTTTCAGGGATGCTTGATAAAAAGATAACTGATTTTTGGCAAGTTTTCAGAATAATGTCCGAATTTGCAGAGGGCTTTCAACTGCTGCTTGACACTGAGTCTGGGGTGACCATCTTCGGCTCTGCTCGCACCAAAGCAGGCGATAAATACTATGAAGAGAGCCGCGAGTGTGCTCGCTTGCTAGCAAATGCAGGGGTGACAGTCGTCACAGGTGGTGGCCCAGGCATAATGGAGGCTGGCAACCGTGGTGCAATGGAAGGCGGTGGCGAGAGCATAGGCCTCAATATAAAGCTGCCATTTGAGCAAAAAGGTAACGATTACACCACAAAAGCGTATACCACTCGCTATTTCTTCGTGCGCAAGGTGATGTTTATCAAATATGCCAAGGCTTTTGTCATATATCCTGGTGGTTTTGGTACAATGGATGAGTTTTTTGAAGTCCTCACGCTGATGCAGACCCATAAAATAGATAAGCAGCCAATAATACTCGCAGGTAGTAGCTTCTGGAGCGGCTTAATGGATTGGGTGCGCTCTCAGATGCTTAGCCTTGGCTATATCAGCGAGAGCGACTTCGACTATTTTAAGATCATGGATAGCCCACAGGAAATCGCAGACTATCTGATTGACTATCTGAAAGAGGATAAAGACAAGTAATCTTAATATTTGCGTACCACCTTTGTCCTAGCAAACACATCAAAGCCTGATCGCTTCTCGGCATTGCCGAATGTGGTCAGGCACATAAATAGAAATGGAATAGCTGACAGCAGGTATAGCGATAGAGCCTTTATCAGTGCACGGATAATAAGCGCGAGCTTTGCTTTAGCGCTGCTAGTATCTTCTTTCATAGGCAGCACATGCAGTCCAAAGAGCAGCTTGCCGATAGTTCCTTGGAATATCAAGAGCATCAGCGCCTCATATGTCATACCAATCACAAGCGTCCAGATGAAGCTCTCTTGATAGAGCCTCATGCGCTCTATCACTAGCGGATCGGTCACAGTCAGGCCAGTAATTGAGCTTTGTGTTGCTAAGTAGCGCCCCCAATCGGGGACGCCAAATATAATGAAGGCCAATTTGCACAAAAGCATTATGATTGTGAAATCAATAAAAAATGCAATAATGCGATTGCGTATGAATGCCTTGTTGCCTTGCATCTATTCGCCTGCCTCACGCCTCAAATTGATGCGATCCCAGGCTCTGATAAATGGCAGCCAAATCAAAAATGATACCATAAAGCAAATCAGTTGGGCAAATACAGCCATCAGCCTTGAGCCGATGCCGCCAGAGGCAGCAAGAAAGCCCGAGATGAAGACAGGTGTCGTCCACGGCACTATCTTATCCAAAATCGGGAATATACCAAGCGATGTGCCGATATACATTACTGTGACTATCGCGAGCGGCGAGAGGATATATGGAATCATCAGCATTGGGTTGAGCACTATCGGCAGGCCGAAGACCACTGGCTCATTGATATTGAATATGCCTGGCGCAATCGCCACCTTGCTCACGCCCTTGAGTAGCTTTGACTTGGCGAAGATTAACATATACACAACCACTGGCAGAGTCGCACCAGAGCCGCCCATCCACACATTATTTTCATAGAAAGCCCATGTGAAGATGCTTGTGCCTTCGGCAGTGGATGTCACCCAGAGTGGCTCAAAAAACGGGAAGATGATGATTGCAGAGCCATGCAAGCCAAATGACCAGAGGAGATGCTCCAGAAAAGAGCCTAGCATCATCGCTGGATACGATAGGCCAATGCCAGCAAGGCTAGCGAAGAGGCCATTATTGAGCCAAGCGGAGATAGTTGCACTTTCAGTATTTGATAATGGTACAGCTATAAATAGCCAAGAGCCGCCAAGGATAACAAGCCCAGGCAATAGCGCTGTAAACTGCCGCGACACAGCCGCTGGCACAGATGGTGGCAGCTTTATGACCCATTCTCTTTGGATAAATGTGCGATAGATTTCCGCTGTGATAATAGCAAATAGCATAGCCACGAAGAGATTTGCAGAATCTGTGCCGCCATCTTGGTTTACTATAAAAAATGTGGCGATCGCAAGGATACCAGCTGGGACGCCATCAATAGCATCGCCATTTTTCCTTTTATAGCTAGCAGCCAGCGAGTTTGCCACGCCATATGCTGCGACAATTGCCGTGATCCCAAAGGTGGCATTCATCAAAATGCTAAGATAGCCATCGCCGCCCCAGCCAGCGGACACCATATATTCTGACCATGCTGGCACAGGAAACTCAATCACGATCATCGCGAATGAGCCTAAGATTAATAATGGCATAATCATCACTATGCCATCGCGCAGAGCTAGCAAATGGCGCTGCCCGCCAATGCTCGCTGCAATAGGGACAAATGTCTCTTCCATAAATGCTGAAATTTTTGAGCCTTTTGTTTCCATAACATGTCCACCTCGTGTTAAAATCAAGGGTCTTATGCTTCTGCCTACTGTCTCTATAATAACGAATGTATAACAGCTGTAGTAATATTGTCAATTAAAAAGCATGTAAAATTACAATTTGTAGATGATTTAAAGAAGAGGAATTTTCTCTATCGACAGCCTAGCTAAATTCATGTAACATTAGACGGTATTTTGCTATAGGAGGCTTTACGATGGGTTTATATCTACCTATTTTGATAGTTTTGCTGATAATATTTGCAGCATTATTTTTTATGTGTGTGAAGGTGCTCAATGAATATGAGCGTGCGGTGGTTTTCCGCCTTGGACGTTTCACATCTGTGCGTGGGCCAGGGCTTATCCTCTTGCTGCCATATATTGAGCGCATGGTGCGTGTGAATCTGCGTACGCTCGTTATGGATGTGCCCCCACAAGATATCATCACCAAGGATAACGTGTCTGTGAAAGTGAATGCTGTGGTATATTTCCGCGTAGTAGCACCTGAAAAAGCTGTGCTAGAAGTGGATGACGCTTACTATGCGACAAGCCAGCTCTCGCAAACTACTCTGCGAAGCATCATAGGTCAGTTCGATCTGGATGATCTGCTCTCACACAGGGATAGAATCAATCAAGAGCTGCAAACAGTTATTGACAAACAGACTGACCCTTGGGGTGTGAAAGTTAGCTCGGTGGAAGTGAAACATATCGACCTGCCAACAGAGATGCAGCGTGCAATGGCGAAACAGGCCGAGGCTGAGCGTGATCGTCGCGCGAAGGTGATCAATGCAGAAGGCGAATATCAGGCAGCCGCAAAGCTTGCTGAGGCCAGCGAAGTGATGCTGAATAACCCTATCACGCTACAGCTTCGCTACTTGCAGACACTTTCGGATATGGCCACCAAGGGCAATTCCACTGTGATTCCGTTGCCACTTGATATTATACAGAAATTTTTTAATAAATAGTTAGGGCAATACCTATGCTCCCTAGAAGGGGTTAGGGGTTGTCGCCGTGAAGCGCCCATGGACGGGGCGCAATCTCAGGGATGAAGCGCCACAGGGATGTGGCGGATTTTGGATAGTTGGTAAAATATGAAGAAAGTTATTATAATACTAGCTCTGGCATTGTGCGCCTGCACATCTACCCTTGGCGGCGTCTATGGCGATATGCCAGAAGTGGCCTATGGCGAAAGAGGCTCTAAGACAGGCGTAAGTAAATGCTACCGCCTATTTGGCATTAATATGAGTGATTGTAGCATCGGCGCGGCTATGGCAGAGGGGCAGATATCGGAGCTACGCACAGTGGAGTCAGATCGCTTTAATATAATTATTTACAAAAGCGAAACAACGACTATCACAGGCGAATGATTCTATGAAGATTGCTACAGAAGCGAAAAGTCTTGATTAGCTTGCTGGATTGCTATATCATGCCGTCTAGGAAGTAAAATTATGTCGGATAAAAATCTTTTATGGGCTCCGTGGCGTGGCGTCTATGTGACTGGGAAAAAACCTGAAGGCTGTGTATTTTGCAAGCAACCTGAGGCTGGCAACGATGCCGCGCATTATATCGTGCATAGAGGCGAAAGCATCTTTGTGATGATGAATCTTTACCCATATAATAATGGTCACCTAATGCTCATCCCTTATCGCCATATATCAGATATCATAGAGATGACAGACAGCGAAACCACCGAGATGGCCGCCCTTTTGCGCCGCTCAATAGAGGTGCTCAGGCGTGTAATGTCACCAGAAGGCTTTAATATAGGCTATAATATGGGCGCGGCTGCAGGCGCAGGCATAGCTGCCCACCTGCACCAGCATATAGTGCCCCGCTGGAATGGCGATACAAATTTTATGCCAGTGGTAGCCGAGGTGAAAGTGATATCAGAGCATATGGATACGACATATGCAAAGCTAAAAGCAGGATTTGAAAAATAGATCTAAAGGAGTCTACAATGAAATACATTATAACAGCCATTAAGGCTATTTTACTTATCACCATCGTGCTTTTCTGCATCGCTAATTTAGATGCAATGCAGCTGGCGCTTTTGCCAGGGAATATAGGTCCTGTCTATATGATACCACGATTTTTGCCTGTGCTTGCTGGTATTATTGGTGGTGCAGTATTTACGGGCGTCTTTATGTATGCTGAGCGCTGGAAGATTGCAGGTGAGCTGAAAAAAGCTCAGCGTCAGCTCAAGACTCTGCAAGATGAAGTGCAGCGGCTACATAATCTGCCTCTGGCCGAAAAAGATCAGGATGATGCTGTATAATTATGAATGCATCTTTTATAATCATTTCAATTATTGTATTTGCGCTGCTTATCGCGGCTATATGGGCTTTTGCAAAGAGAAAGCAAGTTAAAGCTGATGCTGGCAGAGCTTGCCTTGTGCGTGGCTATTATTACCTTATGAATGGGCGCAATGCCGAGGCGCTTGCCGAATTGAAGCAGGCAACGCTTGATGGGCATAGCTCTTCGGAAGTTTATCTTATCATAGCTGTGCTATATCGCCGTAAAGGCGAGCTATTGAAGGCTATACACCTGAATGAAGGCCTCTTGATGAAGGGTGAGCTAGAGCGGCCAGCGATGGGTATAGTGTTGCGAGAGCTGGTGAAATGCTATCGCGCTGCGGACACGCTGAGCAAGGCTGAGGATTGGCTAGCCCAGCTGCCAAGCAATGTGCAAGATCACGAGATCACGCTTATCCGCGCAGATCTTTGTTCATATAAAAATGATCACGAAAGCGCTATACGCAAATATAAGCAGTATGCAAAGCAATCTGGCAAGAGCACTGATAAAGAGATAGCCCGCGAATATATTGATATAGCGCGGCTTGCAGGTGAGCGGACGCAGAAGGTTAAGGCATTGAAGCAGGCGCTCAAGCATGATGCCGATAATATCAATGTATATCGTGAGCTTGCGGAGCTATATTTTTCAAAAGGCAAAACGGCGCAAGCTATGCGCAGCATAGCCCAGATAATAGAGCGCGATCTTATCCTCTGCAAGGAAGATTTGCGTCAGCTTGCGGAGCTATATTTTCAGCATTCATCTTTAGATGAGCTGGAGCAGCTGATGGTGGCGAAGGTGATGTCACATTCCGCCGCAGTGGCGCCTTATATCTACCTTGCCGAAAGCCATGTAAAAAAAGGCCATCACGAGCGGGCTATTAAGCTGTTGCAAGATTACATTGAGGAAAATGGCAGCAAGGCAGTGGTGTTGAAGCATTATGCCAAGCTTGCTAATGACAGCGTACTCTTGAAGATAGTGCAGATAGATGAGCTTTATAGCTGCAAAGTCTGCGGTACAAAGTATAAGAGCTATGTGTATGTCTGCACTAAGTGTGGCAGCCTGCATTCGCTGGATTATATATAATCTCTAGCTTATGTTATTCCAATTCCTGATAAAATATGCCTTTATCCTGTCATTGCGAGGCTCTGCGAAGCAATCTAGGATTCAGGATTAGTGGCCTGGCCGACAATTATTATTAGGAACGCTGGATTGGCAACGCATCAACGCATGAGCCTTGACAGACCCATTCGCTTCGCAGGGGGTGACAGCACACGTCATTGCGGCCTTGAGCCGCAATCCAGAATAAATCCAGTGCGGGAACATTATCAATTAAGAACAATTCCACCTGCGTATTCCATTGGATTAATCCTAGATTGCGGGTCGAGCCCGCAATGACACAACTTTTTCGTTTCATGACAAGTCTATTGCGAGCTTATATCATCCATGCAGGGACGAAAAAATTATCTCTATCTATTGGAAGCATATCTTTGGTCAAGCAGATCACATTCCCTTGGCCGATTTTCTGCCCTGTTTTTTCAAGGACAGAAAAATTCTTGATGGCAGAGCGGCTTGGATTGCCGCTTTTTTTAATCTCTATAGGGTATAGAGTGCCATTTTCATGGATTATCAAATCAATTTCTTTCTGCTCTTTATCACGATAGTAATATAAAGGAGCCTGCTTCCCTGCATTGTAGTAGCTCTTTACAATTTCAGACACTACCCATGTTTCAAAAAATGCGCCAGACATGGCTCCAGCTTCTAATACTTCTGGGTTATGCCATCTTGTAAGGTATGCAGCTATACCTGTATCCAAAAAGTAGAATTTAGGGGCTTTGATAATCCGCTTTAGAGTGTTATTAAAATAAGGCTCTACCACCTTGATAATCCCTGATGTGACCAAAATTGAGAACCATTGTTTTGCTGTTGGTGGGCTGATTTCAGAATCTTTGGCTAATTCGGCATAGTTTAGCAGCTGTCCAGTCCTTGCCGCTGTAGCAGTCAAAAATCGCAGAAAAGCTAGTTCATCGCCCACCTGCATCAGGTCTTTGATGTCTCTTTGCAGATAAGTTTGGATATATGCAGAGTAAAACTCTTCTGCAGTGATAGATTCGCGTGTATACACAGCTGGCATTGAGCCTTTCACGATCAAATCATATATTTCCATGACAGTTTGTTGCTTAGCCTGCCCCGCTTTAGCCATAAGCGCTTTGAGATCTGTTGTGTATACTTGCGATTCTCTGCCTTGCAATTCACTATTGGAAAGGCCTAACATGTTGATAATACCAACTCGCCCTGCTAGAGACTCGCTGACGCCCTTCATTAGATGAAAAGCTTGCGAACCTGTTAGCCAAAAGTCACCCATATTTTGCTGTTTATCCACATGCATCTTTATATATGGAAGCAGCTCAGGGGCATATTGAATCTCATCAACAATCACTGGCGGCGGGTTTCTCTCAAAAAATAGCGATGGCTCATTGATTGCAAGCTGGCGCAACATAGGGTCATCAAGCGTCACATAGTGTCTGCCATCTGCTTTTAGCATCTGCAAAAGTGTGGTCTTTCCCGTTTGCCTCGGCCCTGTGATTAAAACCACAGGAAAATTCCTGCTCATCTTTAAAACAACGCTCTCTAATGCCCTTTTTATATACATAAGAATCAGCCTCCGACTAATATAAATTACTACTTTATATTAGTCGGAAAAATATTATATGTCAATAAAGTTGCAGTTATCTGTTGTTTTGTCGCAGCTTTATAATACAATTCTTATCTAGAATTCATTTTTTCCTTGATTTTTCAAAAAAAAATAGAATGGGGTTATAGAGGAAATTAGGAGGTTCTTATGAAACGTTTGACATTGCGTATTTTATTTGCATTAGTTTTATCTTTTTTCTTATTTGGTTGTAGTGATAGTGACAGCGGTGGTGGCTCAGGTGGTGGTGATGATGTAGGCAACGGTGTGGCAGAATTTCCGTCAGCTGTGACTAATTTTCAAACTGGTGGTTTAGAGATAAGCCCAGTTGAAGAAGTTGAGCCAAATGTGTTTTTGATTACCTATTCTGGTGTGTACAAAACAGAGATTGACACTATGATAGCAGCGCTCGAAGCTGCTGGGTTTGCACCAACTGGAAGCCAAATTAATGGTGGTGATCTCCAACAAAGAGCATTTGCGAAAATTATAGGCTATGATACTGTATATTATGTGGCTATCGCATGGTCAGCATCCGCAGCAGGACAACCAGGTGTACTTGCTCTTACATATGGTTGGGAATAGCCAATAAACAAGTTTAGTGACTTTTGGGAGCAGGAGCAGATTTACTGCTCCTACTTCACCTTATACCACAGTGCATACATGCATGGCAGCACCACTAGCGTGAGCACTGTGCCTGCGAATAGCCCGCCAGATATAGCCACAGCCATTGGCCCCCAGAAATTAGATAGCATCAATGGGATCATCGCTAGTATCGCGGTCACGCTTGTGAGCATTATTGGGCGAAAGCGCATTACGGCCGCTTTGATGATAGATTCATATTGTGTGTCGCCTTCTTTTATATGCACCTCTATCTGATCTAGTAAGATTATCGCATTGCGGATGATCATGCCTGACAGGGCGATGATGCCTAATTGTGCTACAAAGCCCATTGGTTGGCCTGTCAAAATCATGCTCAGGCTCACGCCTATCATACCCATAGGCGCTGTGAGAAGCGCCATCACAGCTAGGGCAAAGCGGTGCAATGAAAACATCAATATCGTGATGATCGCAAAAAGCATCAGCGGCACTTGCTCCATGATATATTGCACTGACTCATTGCTCATTTTTAGCGCGCCCGATATATCTATGCTATAGCCATAGGGCAGCGTTTCACGTAGGTCAGCCATGCTGTCATAGGCGGCCATGGTCATATCATTTTCTGTGCCACTAAGCGTATTGGCGCGCACCATGATTGTAGGTTTCAAATCTTGCCGCCAGATAGACACTTCCTCGGCCTCATAGCTGATATGCGCTAGCTGCGATAGCGGCACATAGCTGCCATTTTGCAGCTGCACAGGGATATTGGCTAGCTGCTCAAGAGTCACGCTGGCTTCATCTAGGCGAAAGCTGATGTCAATAATGCGGTCAGCATCATAGAATTCACCAAGGCTCACGCCAGATACCATGCTGTAGAGCACATCTGATAGCTGCTTTCGGTCGATGCCCATAGCGGCAAGACGCGTCTCATCTATGCTTAGTCGCACAGCGCGTGCCTGTTCTTTCCAATCAAAGTTGATATTATATAGATTCGGATCTTGCTGCATGCGTGCTGCCACGGCCTCTGCCAGCTTACGCACCTCGGCAGGGTCGTCGCCAGATACTTTCAGCATCACAGGGTATTCAGATGGCGGCCCCATATTAAGAGTCTGGATATTCACCCGCGCTTCTGGATATTTTTCCACAAAAATCGCATCCAGATCACGCCGCAACCTATCGCGCACCTTAGCATCTTCTGTCACTATCACAAATTGCGACACATTCGAGCTTGATAATATAGGCTGGGCAGTGGTCACAAAGCGCGGCGCGCCTTCACCCACGTGATATGAATAGCTTTGCACATCTGGATGCTCATCCAGATAGCTTGCAAAGCGCATCGCCGTCTGCTCACTGGCCTGCATGGAGCTACCATCAGCCAAAGTGAGATCCACCACCAGCTCGCCACGCTTTGATGGTGGAAAAAATTGCTGCTGAATAAAGCCCATTGACCAGACAGAAAGCGCAAACACTAGTATAGTGATGCCAATCACCATCTTGCGATGTGCTAGGCACAGGGTCAAAAATTTATTAAATACCTTATAGAAGCGGCCATCATGGGTGCTCCCGTCTGTTTTCTTAACCTTGATCAGTCGATAACCAATGAATGGCGCGACTGTGAGCGACACTAGCCATGATATAAGCAGCGCCGCCACAAGCACTGGGAATATCGCCCCTGTGAATTCGGCTGTATCACCTCTGGCAAAGCCTATAGGGATGAAGCCCGCACAGGTGATGAATGTGCCCGCAAGCATAGGCATGGCTGTCACTTTATAGGCTGCACAGGCAGCATCAAAGCGGCTCATGCCTTCTTCTAGCTTCACGGCCATCATCTCCACAGCGATGATCTCATCATCCACAAGTAAGCCCAGCGCAATAATAAGTGTACCCAGCGAGACCAGATGCAGGTCGATCCCCATTATACGCATCACCACGAATACGCCAGCGAACACAAGCGGTATGCAGAAAGAGATCACAAGCCCTGTGCGCACACCTAGGCTCAAGAAGCTCACAGCTAGCAGGATTATCACAGCTTCGATTAGCGAGCGAGCAAATTCATCTATAGAATCAGCCACCACTTTCGGCTGATCGGCTACTGTCACTAGCTCTAGGCCAATAGGCAGGCTGGGCTTATAGTCTTCTATAGCTATGGCAAGCGCTTCGCCTAGCGCGATATTATTACCGCCTGCGGCCATTGATACAGCGATGCCTATAGCGGCCTCTCCATTGGCATACATCCTAGCGGAGGCTGGCTGAGCGTATTCCCGCGTGATTGTGGCCACATCTGCAAGGCGAAATGTACGCCCACCAGAATATAATGGGATATTACTTACGGAAGCTAGCTGTTGCTCGGCTATTTCTCCAGCCACCCTGATATAAACATTATCATAGCTAGTCTCTAGCATGCCAGCAGGGGTGACCATATTAAATTTGCTCACAGCCTGCTGCACCTGTGGCAGCGATATGCCAAGCATAGCAAGCTTTGCAGGCTCTACGCGTATATAAATCTGCTCTGCTTGCACGCCTATCAGCTCCACGCGCTTCACATCATCCACTGCCAATAGCTGGCGGCGAAGCTGCTCCGCATAGATGCGTTTTTGCTCATAAGTATAGTCGTTGCCTGTGATTGCATAGATTGTGCCAAATACATCATCGAAGCGATCATTGAAAAATGGCCCTATCACGCCCTGCGGTAGCTCTAGCCGCACATCTTCTGTCAGGTTGCGCACTTCCTGCCATGTGGGGCGCACCTGATCGATGGGGCTAGTGCCATCAAGCTCCACATAGATCACCGCCGCACTGGGGCGGGCATAGCTGCGTAGATTATTCAGATAAGGCGTCTGCTGCAGCTTTCGCTCAATCTTATCAAGCACTAATAGCTGCATCTGCTCGGCTGTGGCACCAGGCCATGCAGCAGTGATCACCATCTGGCGAATGGTGAAATCAGGATTTTCCATACGCCCAAGCTTCTGATAGGCCGCGATGCCGCCAAAAAGCAGGCAAAGCACGAGATATACAAGGATGGATTTATGTTGTAGCGCGATGGCAGTTAAGTTTTTTTGCATGTTGTTTTTTTTACCTTATAATTATGTATCCATTCCGTCATTGCGAGGCTCTGCGAAGCAATCCAGATCTCAGGATTATGATAGCCTACGGCTGACAGCTATCTTGAACGCTGGATTGCTTCGCAAAGCCTCGCAATGACGGAAGGAAGGCTACCTTCTTACCACTTGCCCTTCAAATAGCTTATGCACGCCTGATACCACAAATTCGTCATTGGCGGCTAGCCCTTGGCTTATCCTCACATCTGTATTCCCATACTTTTCCACGGTCACTTCGCGTAGATGCACTGCGTTATCAGCCGCCAAT
>JAITWL010000252.1 GCA_031285285.1 Deferribacteraceae bacterium
GTGATCGTAAGCGCTTCGCTAAAAGCCTCATAAGCTGTTTGGTATATTTCTTTATCTAGCGCCAGTGCGCCTATAGTGCGTAAAAACGCGGCTTTGTTGCCTGGCTCGGTGCTGCCTTCGGCGGCCTGACGATAGTAATGGATGGCTTTTTCATAGTCGCCAGTGCCTTGATAATATTCCCCAAGATACTGATTAGGGCTGGCAAGATCAGGGCGTAGCTCCGCCACTTTGCCAAGATATTCCATAGCCTTGGTCACTTTATCATCCTTCAGATATAGCTCTGCAAGGATGAGATAGGCTTGCAAATCGTCTGAAAGCGTGATTGCTTTCTCTAAATCTTTTATGGCCTCTGCGCGCTTGCCTTGTTCTAGCTTGAGCAGGCCGATAGCGCGATAATATTCAGGCATATCCAGCTTTTCGATAAGCTGTTTATATGTGTTCTCAGTTAATGTATAGTTTCCAGCTGCCTGCGAGGCTACAGCTACGGCCACATAGAATCGCTCGGTTGGCTCCACGCGCAAAGCATTCTGAAAGGCCTTTGTAGCCTCTGCATAGTAACGCTTATAGTCAGCAGAGCCTTTTTCGTATGCCTCTGCTTGATTAGTCAAGAATAGCCCATAATAGAAGGACACTTGCGAATTATCAGGATAGTCGCTGTAGGCTTTTGTGATGACAGTCTCAGCCACAGCGTTGTTTTCACGTTTTAGCTCAAGCTCATACATCTTGAGCGTGACTGTGGCTGAGTTTTCCTTGGTGAGTATGCGCTTATATAGCGCTATGGCTTGTTCATAGTCTCCCTGCTGCTCATATTGTGTGGCACGCAGGAAGAGAGTGGTGCTTGATTCCTCTGCATCGGTGATAACTGGAGTGAAGAGAGGAATCAACATTACGATAATGAAAATTCCTGCTGGTTTCAGGAATTTTTTCATGAAAAATACCTTTCAATAAAGTCTGTGCCGAAATCGCCATCGACATAGGCTTTGACATCCATAATTTGCTGGTGCAGCGGTATGGAAGTTTTGATCCCCTGAATGATAAACTCATCCAGCGAGCGGCGCATCCTTGCGATGGCCTCAGCCCTAGTTTTGCCAGATACTATCAGCTTTGCCACCATAGAATCATAGTATGGCAGCACTCGATAGTCATTATACACATTAGAATCTATGCGCACGCCTACTCCGCCAGGCGCATAGTAATCCGTGATTGTGCCAGGCGAAGGCAGAAAGGTCTCTGGGTCTTCAGCATTTATCCTACATTCGATAGCATGCCCCAGCACACGGATATCGCTTTGCTTAATTTTGAAAGGCTCGCCGCTGGCTACTTTTAGCTGCAATTGCACCAGATCATAGCCTGTGATCATCTCTGTCACAGGGTGCTCCACCTGAATGCGTGTATTCATCTCCATAAAATAGAAATTACCATGCTTATCCACGAGATACTCAATAGTGCCCGCATTCCAATAGCCAAGAGACTTGACAGCCTTGACGGATATCTCGCCCATCTTCTCACGCAGCTTCTGGTCGATACCTATGCAGGGTGCCTCTTCCAAAAGTTTCTGGTGACGGCGCTGTATGGAGCATTCACGCTCGAAGAAGTGCAACGCATGGCCATGTTTATCGCCAAATACTTGCACTTCCACATGGCGCGGGGATTCGATATATTTTTCGATATAAACTTCGCCATTGCCAAAGGCTTGCTCAGCCTCGCCGCGCGCCAGCTCAAAGCTTGAGCGAAAGGCCAATTCATTGATAGCCACTCGCATCCCCTTACCGCCACCGCCAGCACTGGCCTTCACGATAACAGGGAAGCCAATCTTCTTGGCTAGCGCAAGCCCTACTTCCACAGATGGCACAGGGCCATCGCTGCCAGGCACTACAGGCACGCCAAACTTTTTCATGGTCTCTTTGGCCACACTCTTGTTGCCCATCATTTCGATGTGTTCGGATTTTGGGCCTATGAATGTGAAGCCACATTCTTCGCAAATATGTGCAAATTCAGCATTTTCAGAGAGAAAGCCATAGCCTGGGTGGATAGCGTCCACTTGGGCTATTTCGGCGGCTGCAATAATATTTTTAATCTGCCTGTAGCTATCCTTTGCAGGCGCGGGGCCGATACACACGGCCTCGTCAGCAAAAGCTACATGGAGAGATTCTTTATCGACATCAGAATAGACTGCCACCGATTTGACCCCAAGCTCTTTGCAGGCTCGGATTATTCGCAGGGCGATCTCTCCTCTATTTGCGATTAATATCTTACGAAACATTTATACCTCCGTCGGCACGTCCTGTGCCGAGCTCCGCACACGGCGCTTTATCCTCGCTGGCAAAGCCAGCTTGCGGTACGCGCCTTCGGCATTCAGTCGCTATGCTCGTCTGCCGATTATCTTGCCCACGTCCTGTGGGCGCTTTAGGAGCTACGCACATCTTATAATAGCTCCACTACAAAAATCGGTTGGCCGTATTCAACTGGCTTACCATTTTCGATCAGGAATTTCAAAATTTTGCATTTAAATTCTGATTCGATTGTGTTCATAATCTTCATGGCTTCGATGATGCAAAGCGTTTGGCCTTTTTCCACAATATCGCCCACCTTGATAAACGCAGGCGCGCCTGGTGTGGCCGATTCATAATAAGTACCTATCATAGGCGAATTAATGGTGTTGCCTTCGTCTTTTGCTGCTGGTGCTGTTGGCGCTTCCGCAGTTAAAGCTGGTGCAGGAGTTGCCATAGCGGGTGCAGCAGGCATCATCTGCGGCATCTGCATCATAGGCTGCGCAAAATTAGCATTTGATGGCGTCTTTGATAAATATAAACGGCTCTCGCCTTCTTCAAGCTCCAGCTCGCCGATTGCAGATTCATCAAAAAGCTGCATTAGTTCTTTTATTTCTTTTAGATTCATTTTTATGCTCCTCACGCACGCACTACTTCGCCGAGCTTACTCGCTCAATATAAGTCGCGTCTCTCGTATCCACTTTGATCACATCACCTTCATTAATAAACAATGGCACGTTCACAGTCGCTCCAGTGCTCACTGTTGCTGGCTTTGAGCCGCCTGTCACGGTGTCACCTTTCATGCCAGGGTCAGTTTGGGTGATTTCCACTTCCACAAAGTTTGGCAGCTCCACGCCTATTGGTTTTTGATTGAATATATCAACTTTCACCACAACATTTTCTATCATGAAATCTTTAGCATCGCCCACATCTTCCACACTGATAGTGATTTGCTCATAAGATTCATTGTCCATAAAATAGCAGCTATCGGTGTCTGCATAGAGATATTGCATTTGTTTTTGCTCAAAATCTGGCTCTTTAAGCTTTTCATCTGAGCCCCAAGTGCGCTCGATCA
>JAITWL010000300.1 GCA_031285285.1 Deferribacteraceae bacterium
ATAATCTGCGTAAATGGCATTTTAAGCGCATCATATAAACCAAACTCAGCCTTAAATTTAGCCAACTGCTCTTCTGTGACACCTGGGGCTGCCTTGAATTCAATATCATGGCTATATGATGGCAAGGCAAAGCATAATATCATCAAGATAACAAACAACTTTTTAATCAAATTGTGATGACCTTTCTTTTGGTGGCAGGAATGCATTTAGCTTCTGCTCCACAATACGCGGGTTATCACCTGCTTGTATCGACATAATCCCCGCCAGCATGATGCTTCGCGAGGCCACTTCTTCTTTAGAGCGGTTTTGTATGCGATATGTCATTGGGATAGAAAACATGTTCGCCATCATCGCGCCATACAGTGTTGTGATCAGCGCAACGGCCATCGCAGGACCGATAGAGGCTGGGTCGCTCATCGATTGCAGCATCGCAACAAGGCCAATCAGTGTGCCGATCATACCCATCGCAGGCGCCATCTCCGTGACCAATCCTAGAATCTGGCTGCTTGAGGCATGCCGCGCTTCCATATTCTCAAGATCCGTTTCCAAGATAGCCGCAATCACATCTGGCTCTGTGCCATCCACCGCAAGGCGTATGCCTTTTTTTAGAAATTCGTCTTTCATCTCTTCTTCAGCAGATTCAAGCGATAGTATACCATCGCGGCGCGCGCGCACTGCAAAATCAACCAGCTGTAAGATAAGCGCTGACTGTGGCTGTGCCGAGTGAAAGAATGCCTTCATAGTGGCCTTTAATCCATTCTTCATATAATTAAAGGGCAGTGAACCCATGATAATGCCAATAGTTCCCATAACAACAATCATAAATGAAGGTACATCAATATATGCACCAATTCCCGCAGGAAGCATCGCCATAACAACGAAGACCCATACAATGACTAAGCCTAATGCCGCTCCTATATCCATCCAACACTCTCCTGCTTAATGTCAGTCAAAATAAGCACATGTACTTGCAAATATAACAGTCTCAAAGAATATTGGCAAGTTAATTTTTGGCGATTTATTTTTGGCGAGTTATATACTTTTAGATATATACAATAATCATGAAACATGTTACTGTATTGCTAGTATGCGAGGCTCCCCTTCACGCGCGAAGGCATTTTGTGAACATTGGAATAACAATGGAGTATTAATTAAATGTTTCATAACGTCAAGGACTCTATATTTTCTTCCATGCGTCAGGGGATCAGAAATCTAAGCTTGCTCCCAGGCGCTGTGATTAGCGAGACGGAGGTATCCACGCGCTATGATGTGAGCCGCACTCCCGTGCGCGAAGCTTTTATCCGTCTTGCTGATGAAGCCTTGATCAAGGTTGTCCCACAGAAAGAAACAACAGTGTCATTGATTGATCTGGATAGGGTGCGTCAGGAGCATTTTCTGCGAGTGCAGCTGGAGCTTTCAGTGCTAAAGCCATTCATCGAACGCAGAAGTGTAGAGCAGCATATAGTCATAATGAAAACATACATAGAGATGCAGATTGCAGCTCTGCAACGCAAAGAATGGGTCAATTTTATGACATATGATGATATTTTTCATAATATGATCTTCCAAGGCGCAGGGCAAGAGCTATCTGGCAAGCTTATCAATAGCACCAGTGGTCATTATTACCGCATTCGGATGTTATCAATCTGGCTAAATGGTGTAGCAGAAGATGTTGTAAGCCAGCATGAGCTGCTGCTACAAGCACTAGAAAAACAAGACTTGGAGGCCGCACAAGCCGTGCTATGCAAGCATTTATCGAAGCTTAATTTTGAAGAACAACTGCTACTAAAGGAATACCCATCGTATTTTTTGACATAAGGGCGATGCATACATCATCAATAGGAGCTTAATGAACATTTTAGACAGCATTACACTACAAACCGTGGTTTACAACAACACAGTGCTGAGCTACCTCACTGCGCTTGGTGTTTTCGTCGCCTGCTGGCTGGCGATCGCCATCATCATGCATATTACTCGCCGCCTAATCATGCGATTGACAGCACATCTTGGCAACGAGATTGTGGCCGATATCATCCTCAGTGAGCGCTATATGCGGCCGTTTTTTCGCTTTGTGCCCTTCTATGTCATTGTTTATTATCTTGAATTGCCTGCTATAGAAAGATTTATCGATAAGCTAGGCATCATTATCCTTGGTATATGCGTGGTTCGCAGCTTGCTATCAGTGCTAAAGGCGTTTAGCCGTGGCTATGTGAAAAGCAAAAACGTCAATCCGCTTATTGGTCATACCATCAATATGGTTGGCATGATAGTATTATGCACACTGGGCGTGCTCTTTGTGCTCTCAAATCTTGGTTTTAATGTCAACACGCTGATCGCTGGCCTTGGTATCGGCGGTATGGCTATAGCCTTGGCTTCACAGACCTTGCTAGCAGATTTATTCAACTATTTCACCATTCTTATCGATCAGCCATTTGGCATAGGTGATTCCATCAGTGTTGGAGGTGTGTCGGGCACTGTGGATAAGATAGGGCTCAAGTGCACACGCGTGCGTGCTGCTGGCGGTGAGCTGCTGGTGATATCAAACACTGATATGACTAAGAGTGTGCTCTCTAACTTTCAGCAAATGCACAAACGGCGCAAGACTGATCTACTAGGTGTCAGCTATAACACGGCCAAGGCGACTATAGCAGAGATCCCAAGCCTATTAGAAGCTATAGTGAAGGCTGTGCCTGATACAGAATTTGTAAGGGCGCATTTTGCAGCCTTTGCGGATAGTTCGCTGAATTTTGAGCTGGTGTATTATGTGCTAAGCGCGGATTATGGCCGCTATATAATGTGCGCAGAGCAGGTGAATCTGAGCATCCTTGATGAGTTCGAAAAACGTGGCATCGGTTTCGCCTATCCTACGCAAAGTATATATATTGAGAAGAGCTAATGACTAGGCGGCGCGCAGCTTTTGGAGTCCTTATATTCTCAATATTGAGTTTGATAGGGATTGCTGCCTACCGCGCTTATGATAGTAGCATCGACATTGTTTCTACATCGATTAGCCATAGTATAGCCACGCTAGATGAGCCAGCGACATTGCAGATGGATACTGAGCTGCGGATGGATGGGGCAACCGCGCTGCTACCTATGTATCTTGCTTTTGCGCAAGCAACATACAGTAAAGAGTCTATGATAAACAACTCTACGGCACCTGAGGCCTTTAAGCGGCTTGTGAATGGCGATGTGGATATGATTTTCATTGCAGAGCCTTCTAGCGAGCAGCTTCTCTGGGCACTAGATCAAGGAATGCAGCTAGAGCTGCACCCTATAGGCAGGGAAGCCTTTGTATTCTTTGTGAATGCTGATAATCCTATTGATGGGCTTAGCACAGAGCAGATCAGGGATATCTATAGCGGCAAGATTACTAACTGGCGCGAGCTAGGTGGTCGCAATAAAGACATAAAAGCCTATCAGCGATATGTTGAAAGCGCAAGCCAAAAAGCATTTTTGCGCATAATGGCTGAGGCAGAGCCAATGGCGCCTATTCTTGGCGAAGAAGCTGGGGTTGCGGCTGATTATAAGAATTATGCAGGCGCATTAGGCTATGCATTTCGCTATTTTGTGGAGCTTATGCCAGATGGCAGCCAATTGAAGCTGCTTGAGCTAGATGGCGTCTATCCATCAGTCGAAAATATTCGCAATGGCAGCTACTCACAAAGTGGCTATATATATGCTGTGGTTGATAAAAATAGCCGTAATCGCAATATACGCCCTCTGCTAAAGTGGATTTCAGCAGAGCAGGGACAGGAGCTAGTGGAAAAGACTGGCTATGTGTCGCTACGATAAGCTAGCGCCGTATATTCTGCCATGCGCGCAGTATACCATTTTCAAAATATAGATAATAGCCAGCAGAATAGAACCACTGCTCACGCTTCACATATGTATCACCAAAGCGGGATATGCGTTGCGGCTCGCCCTGCTGCGCCAGCACCTGTTGCGCAGTCATCCCCACACGGAGATTAGCGCCCCTGTAGTAATAATAGTTATTCGGCCAATCATAGTTGCAATTATATGGATCATACGCTGCAGCACAGCCTGTAAAGACGGCTACTATAGCAATTAGTAAAAGTTTTCTCATGTGTGCTCCTATCTCTTAGTATAATATAACTTTAGGAATCTATTATCAATATTAAAACTATAAAACTATTTCTAATTATTCTCCTTGCTTTCTTTCATCTCAATTATTATGATGCATATTATTTTTGAAATTGGGGTTTTAAAATGAGTGGAGTTGTCAACGATGTTAAGAATGTTAAATTGGTTACAGCAAACCCATCAGCGTTAGGCTTATTTGGCCTTGCTATGGTGACGCTGGTGGCTTCTTCTCAGAAGCTTGGGTGGACAAGCGAAGTTTCTTTTGTGGTGCCTTGGGCGCTATTCTTAGGTGGATTGGGGCAGCTTATTGCAGCCATCCAAGATTTCAAGCATAATAACGTTTTTGGGGCAACAGCTTTCGCGGGCTATGGTCTATTCTGGGTTTCTATGGGCGTAGCATGGATGATTCGCCTTGGCGTCTTCGGCGAGAATATGGCAGCCGTGGCAGACCCTACCCAGCTTGGGGTTGCATTTGTAGGGTATTTCATATTCTCTATAATCATGACTATTGCTACTGTTGAGCTTACAAAAGTTCTATTTGTGCTGCTGTTGCTCATTGATGTGTTGTTCTTTGCCCTTGCGCTTGATTCATTCGGTATTGGCGGAGGCAGCTTACATACAGTTGCAGCATGGTCAGAGTTTTTTATATCAATAGTTGGCTTTTATGGCTGTGCAGCTGCAGCGCTAAATGATATATTTGGCAAGGTATTTTTGCCAGTTGGCAAGCCTTTTGGCATATTTAAATAAATAGAGATAAGCGATGATTTTAGCATTTGATATAGGCAACTCCAATGTGGTATTTGGTGTGATGCGGGCTAGCGATGGCGAGGTGCTATCCACCTTCCGTTTACAGGCTGACCCGCTCAAAACCACTGATGAATACGCCACTCTGCTTTTTTCGCTAATGCAGCTTGGCAAGATCGATCTTGCCAGCGTGCGTGCAGTGGTGATCTCTAGCGTTGTGCCGCCGCTTACATTCACATTCACTCGGGTGGTGAGCAAGTATTTCAACATGGAGCCGATAGTGCTCAATACTGATAGCGATCATGGGCTTGATATCAAGCTTGATAATCCTCGCGCGCTAGGCACAGATAGGCTTATGACGGCCGTGGCCGCCTATTATAGCTATCACACCAATTGTATCACAGTGGATTATGGCACTGCCACCACTATAGAGGCGATCACAGAGCGCGGTGAGTTTTTGGGTGGTATAATCTTTCCTGGCATCAAGCTATCTGCTGAAGCGCTGCATTTGCGCACTGCTCAGCTGCCACAGGTGGAATTAATGCGACCAGATAAGGCGATAGGCACTAATACTATTGAAAGTATCCAGTCTGGCTTATTCTATGGCTATGTGGATCTTGTAGACGGCTTGGTAGAGCGGTTTATAAAAGAGCGCTTCCAAGGCAAGCCGCTACAAATGCTTGCTACAGGTGGATTAGGCAGCGCTTTTGCCAGAGAAAGCCGCCATCATATGCGATATGAACCAAATTTGATATTACATGGCCTATATATAATGTATCAACGGACGCAAAGCTCATAAGAAATTATTGAATAGCCAATCAAAGAATTCCGCACACCGATAAGTTGCCCAAAATCCGCCCAGATCAGGCGGATACGCAGATTGTCTTGGCAACTGAAATATCACCTTTGTATCTGAAAGTCCAATCGTTGTTTAGTACCCTTTCCGCGACAATAAAGCAAACGTCATCAATGTTTTTCACGTGTTTCTTGCATAAGATGCTTCATTGTCAAAACATCTTATTGTGCGGTTTTTATTTGTGCTTTAAGTGTGCGAATTTAAATGTGCAATCACAATCAAAAATTTCGCATTGACAAACCTAGAGAATATGAATATCTTATTATTAGCACTCGACATGATAGAGTGCTAATAATTTAAAATGCTTGTGGAGAAATCAAGATGTTTAATACTAACAAAATGACAATCAAAGCGCAAGAAGCAA
>JAITWL010000346.1 GCA_031285285.1 Deferribacteraceae bacterium
CGCGGCCGCTTGCCGCAACAACCCCAAACCCCTTCTAGGAACTTTAATTCCAATTCTAAATTAAAGTTTCCATAATTCCGTCATTGCGAGGTTCTGCGAAGCAATCCAGCGTTCCTAATAATTGTTGGCCAGAGGCCACCATAATCCTGAATCCTAGATTGCTTCGCAGAGCCTCGCAATGACTAAGGATAAAGGCATATTTTATCAAGAATTGGATTAAAACGGAAATATCATAGGTATAGCAATAATTAAGACTACGCCTAGCAAGAGTTGCAGCGGCAGGCCTATCACTAGATAATCCATGAAGGTGTAGCGGCCTGCTGACACCACCAGCGCATTGGATGGCGTGGAGAATGAGCTGCCAAAGCATAGCCCAGCTGCCGCAGCCACTGCAAACATGAATGGCAGCGGATCGCAGCCTAGCGCCAGCGCTATATGCATAGCTATAGGCGCGATGAGGAGCGTCAGCGGCGTGAAGCTGATGATAATATTGAGTAACGACGTGACGATATAGATCACCGCAAGCGCCACAAGCGGGCCATAAGCAAAGCCTATGCTAGACATATGCTCGCCTACAATCCCCACCACGCCTGTTTTCTCCATAGCTGTGGCTAGCGGCAGCAGACAGGATACCATGATGAGTGTTTCCCAATTGATATACGAATAAGTCTCCCGCATATTTTTGAAGCAGCCTGTGATAATCACCAGCACTGCCGCCAGAAGCGCCGCGAGCACTGTTGGGATCACGCCTGTGGCCATCACGGCTATCATAGCCACTAGTACGCCCAGCACTATCGGAATCTTCTTGGTGTTAGTCTCAGTGGCATATTGCATGGGTTTGCCCACCACCACCCAGTGAGCTGATTCATTATCAAGGCGGTTGATGCTCTCCCATTTGCCTTGCATAAGGAGCGCATCGCCAGAGTGTAGCTGCTGATCCTTGAGATTATCTAGGATATATTCGCCGCCGCGCTGTATGCCAAGCACTGTGACGCCATATTTTTCGCGAAAGCCAGATTCGGCCACTGTGGCATTCACAAGCCTTGATGCAGACATAATCACCAGCTCACAGATGCCAATAGAATCAAAGTGGTAGGCGTTGCTATCGCTTTCCTCTACACTCAGGCCGTATTTTTCAGCCATCAGGGTGACATTCGCAAGTGTGCCCATCACAGAGACTTCATCGCTAGGCATGATCACAGTATTAGCCGTGGGCACAATATGATCGATTGATGAGAAGCCGCCTCGCTTCTTTTTGCGCACTATCTCCTGCACCGTGACGCCAAAAGCGTTTGTGAGATTTAATTCTTTTAGGCTTGGTAACGCAGAAGTCGCTCTTAGCTTATACGCATTCTGCAAGATGCTATATTTATCAGCTAAATTTGCAAGGAAACCTTTGCCCGCGCCTGTCTCGCCTTTCTTAGCGCTACGCCTAGCCAAGAGATAGCTTGTGACAGGCGTCAATATAAACATGCCAAAGATCATGCAGATAATGCCTATAGGCAGGAATGAAAAGAGTGTAAGTGATTCAAAACCAGCCTTCACATAGACATCATTCACCACCATATTAGGCGGGTTGCCTATCAGCGTGAGCATGCCGCCCATGCCAGACATGAAGGCTAGGGGCATCAAAAAGCGGCTCTGGCTAGCATTCATCGCAAGCGCCATGCTGCCCACGATAGGAAGCATGATAGCCACAGTGCCAGTGTTGCTCACCAGCGCGCCAATCAAGGCTGTGATAAGCATCGTGAGAAAGTAGAGCACATTTTGATTAGTGCCAGCAAGCTTTAGCACAGAGCTAGATACCAGTGCCGCAAGCCCAGAGCGTGTGATAGCGCCAGAGATAATAAACATAGCCGCAATAGTGAAGATAATAGGATTGGCAAAGCCCGCAAAAGCCTCTGCAGGCGTGAGAATACCAAAGCTCATCAGGCAGAGCAGTGCGCAAATAGCGATTAAATCAGAGCGAACCTTGCCATGTATAAAGAAAGCTACTGTCACCAGCAATATAGCAATTGTTAGAATCATTGGAAGCATGTACGAAACCTATAATATCTGGCCTTGATACATAGCTATTACCAATGGCTAAAAGCTGTGGATCACTACCCTTTTTACTACATTTATAATAACACAAAACAAACAAAGTGCAAGCACACAATCAGGATCGCTCTGTTATCGAAATAATCACATCTAGCCCTGCAGCGTTTAGCCGATGCGCTTGATCAGGCAGATCAATATATTTGCTATAGCCCAAGGCGAGATACTCAGCCTTATAGCTGAATAAGGTATCATTAGCACTAAAAAATGCAGTGGTAAGCTGCGGATTGTCGAATTTTTTATTAAATAAAGCGCTTTCTATCGCTACATGATTATCAATAAAGGCTTGATTCTGTGCAGTTTCATCTAGCTTTGGGATCTCAGTGCTTGGCCTTAGGCAAGGATTTAATAAAATTTTCTTGATAGGCTGGCTAATATTTAGAGCTATAAAAGCGCCATATGATGAGGCTATCACGGTGTCGATACGCTTAGTGCTGATATATTCTTCAAAATACGCTATCGAAGCCGCAGGCTTAAATTGATCATATTCCTCAGAGAGAATGTTTGTATCTAGCTGCGCCCGCAAATATTCTAAAGTGGGGCAGAGTGCTGGCACTAAGCCCCAGCCATAAATGTATAGAATGCTCATAAATGCTCCTTATACCAATTCTAAATTAAAGTTTCCTTAATTCCGTCATTAGACTTGTCACGAAACAAGGCCAGAACAAGTCCCCTTCTTGTATAAGGGGTGGCAGGCAAAGCCTGACGGGGTAGTGATCCGCAGCTTTTAGGCATTGGTAATAGCTATGCATGTAAGCATTACAACTTATCGCATTAATTATGGCTACTAATTTATATTGTAATGCTTGCACGCATAATCATAGCGATAGTTTAAGGCTAAGGAACCACTACCCCGCCCTGCGGGCACCCCTTCCGCCGAAGGGGACTTTTGCCTTACTTTGTTTGTGACAAGTCTAATGCGAGGCTCATGCGTTGCCAATCCAGCGTTCCTAACAATTGTCGGCCAGAGGCCACATAATCCTGAATCCTAGATTGCTTCGCAGAGCCTCGCAATGACGAAGAATAAAGGCATTGGAATTATATAAAATAATAACAGAATCTCCTATGCAGGAAAAGCAAAAAGACGTGAGAAGACTTATTCTAGTTAACAATAAACTGGAAGGAGTATTATTATGGAACAGGTGTTAATGCAGGGTGGTGTGGCAGGAGTGGTTGTGGTTGCTTGGTTTTTCTTTAATAAAGGCAACATGAAGGCTTTTGAGGATATCTTAAAGAGCCAATCGGCGCGTGAGGCGATGAATGCCGAGCTTGTTTGCAAGATGGTGGATTCGCAGAGTGAGCGTGCTGACAGGCAGCATGAGATATTGAAGGAGCTGATCGAGACTAATCAGCATCTTATTGGCCAGATAAGTGAGTTGCGGCATATGGTGGCCACTAATCAGCAGTGCCCTGTGCAAAGGCAGATGTATAATGTCGAAAACTAAGCAGAGCTTTCGTGAAGATTTCATCACCTTTGGGCAATTATTGATAGCCCGCGTCAATAAAAAGCGCCAGCGAGCTGTATACTGTGGCAAAGCTAGCAGCAGAAATATTGCGAGATGAGATTCGCAAAGACGATGAGCAGAAAGCGCCCGCGGTGACTTCGGCAAAAGAGGCTGTGCAAGCTGTGGCACAGTTTTTGATGGAATAATTCTAATTCCAATTCCTGATAAAATATGCAATCTAGGATTAATCCAATGGGGAATACCCCTCACTGGATTTATTCTGGATTGCGGCTCAAGGCCGCAATGACGAAGGATAAAGGCGGCCTCGAGCCCGCAATGACGCAACTTTTCCGTTTCTTAGGTGTCAAATATTGACAACAGGTAACTATCAATTAACCGTAAGTAGGGTATTTACTTTTTGCCCAAACCATGTGACCATTACATCAATTTTTACGAAAAGGGATATTATGAAGATTGGGGAGCTTATGCAAAATTTACTGAGGATGCTTTGTGTGCTAGTGCTCATAGTTGGCTGTAGCGGTGGCGGTTCTGGCTCTTCAAGTGGCTCTGGTGGCGGTGGTGGCTCAGATGCTGGTATGGGTTCGATGGATACCTTTCCTGAGCTTGATTTCAGCAAGGCCGATGTATCTCCATCTTGGCAAAACGGTAATGGCGAGATGTCGCGCATTATTTGCAATGGCTCAACAGAGGCTGAATTCAATGCCTATATTGATAGCCTGCTTGCAGAAGGCTTTGTTAAGCTATATGACGGCTATATGAACAGTATTCGCAGTGCTTTTTATGCGAAAGATGTTGATGGTGCGCGCCATGTGGCAGACATTATGTTTAGTGGGGATGCATGCAGAGTGGATCTCATCATCACCTATGATATGGAAAAATTTTACAATAACAATAACTGGTGGGAAAGCGCACCAATAGCTAATAACTCTGCATGGAATAGATTTCCAAAACTCACAACAGGCACAATACTTTCCAGCAAATATTCGCAAGTGCCAAGAGGCATTGTATTAGAGCAAGTTGTGGCTATTTCTGAGGAAGAGCTGCTGGAATATAAGCTTAATATGTTCTCCTCTGGCTTTGCTGGTGTAAATACTCCTTTAGGCACATTATCAACATACGACAATATAAAAATTTCTCTCCTTGAGGTGGAAAAGCTTGGAGATGGAGTGTACAAGCTTAGATTCAGTGTGACAGATACCAGACTTGATCCACAAGTGGCAAAAGACCTTGATCTTGCATGGGCAAACTATCCCAAATTTGCTGTAGGGAAAGAAGTGACTAGGGAATATTCGCAAGATGATGATGGGGCGACTTCTGTGCAGTTGCGAGTAGTTAGTTTGTCAGAAAATGATATGAAAGGATTTATGGATAAATTGACAGCTGCTGGCTTTGTGCGATACAATGAGGGCGCACATTCAATATGGCAAAATGGCAAACGTTACAACTTTACATATCAGTATAACTCTATTACCTCAGACATATATTTTACTATGGTAAACGAGCCACGCAATCCACAAGCTACACCAAAATATATTATGGTATCGCCCAAGTTGGTTAAAGACGCAAATAATGAGCGCACCTACACCATCAAGTATATACCAGAGGGCAGCGAAGAAAGCTGTACGGCTGTGGAGCTAGCACCAGAAACTTTTTATCAGGGTGGTGAAACTCTTACTGACTGCACTCAAGGCGTGATTACAGACAGATGCACTGGAGGCATGAATATGCAGGCATCATCATTGCCAGCGCCTGGTGCTAAAACTTGGAAAACAAAAATTTCCTATTTGTACCTCTATCAGGGGCGCCAATCTACATTCAGCACAAGAGCTATTCCTAGACAATATGCTGTGCGGATGATCTGCAATGGCGTCAAGCTAGATGTATTCGATAATATATATTGGGATGAATATGACCTCCCAAGCTATAGGATAGATTATGATTATAACGATGTGCCACCAAGATAGGCAAAAAGGAAAAATTAATGAAACTGAAACTATTGTTATTCACAGTTCTAGCCTGTACGCAGCTAGCATTTGCGCAAAATGATGATTTCAAAAATGCCCTAGCTGTCCCGCCTGCGCAAGATTTGCTAAAGCATGTCTATGGCGATGGCGATGATGATGACGATGACGACGAATATGAATATTCAAGCGGCAACGAGATACGCATCTGGGGCTGGTCGAGCGATGGTAAGCTTGCATATTCATTGGATAGAGAGATTCATGTGCCAATGGATTTTGCACAAAATTGGCACTATAATAATTTCTATATCCTTGATTTAGTTGATGACAGCTATGTTGAAGACATAGATATGAGCCATGCTACGGATCATGATGACGGCGACGGGATAGCGGCGCATGGCAGTTCTGAATATGGTGCAGAGGAAGAGCTGAGGCAGCGCAAGCCGTCTATAATCAATGCTATGCATATGTTTAAGATAACGCGGCAAGGCGCAGAGCTCATGCCCTTTCCAGCCACAATAAATGGCGTAAAGTATGAGGCAGAGCTCAGCAACATTATATCTCAAGATAATGACTATGAGCAGAATGTCACTCAATATACAGTCAATATTATTGCAGATGGCAAGCGCAAGGTGCTGGGCACATTTGAGATAGATGGATATGATTCAATTGATAATGTGCATATTGCTGGCTATTTTTATCTACCCTCTGCCAATAGGATAGCAGTGGTGTTAGCGGAAGATGATGGTCGCTTTGGGCATATCAGCTATGTGCTGACTGGCTGCCATTTGGGGGTGGGTTTTGAATAAGTTATTGTTATGTGTCATTTCATTTATAATGCTCGTTAGCACTGCAATGGCAGAAGATATGCGTGAATATTATCCAGATAATAGGCTGTATTTAACTTATACTGTGCAAAATGGCTTGCTGAACGGTGCAGTTAAGCAGTACTTTCCAAATGGGAAACTAGCCTATGAGGAAAACTATAAGGCTGGCAAGCTTAATGGACGTTCGCGCTATTATGAATGTTCCACTAGTGATGACAGGTGTTTGATTGCAAAAGACATAAAATATGTGAATGGCAAGCTGCATGGAGAGGCTATATATTACAATTATCATCATTATGAAGAAATGACCAAAACAAGCTATAAAAATGGCGCAAAAGATGGCCTAGAGCGGATATATCAAGACGGACAACTAAATAGCGAAAGCC
Source organism: Deferribacteraceae bacterium (assembly GCA_031285285.1). GTDB lineage: Bacteria > Chrysiogenota > Deferribacteres > Deferribacterales > JAISNW01 > JAITWL01. Next base: position 6,738 of record JAITWL010000346.1, read on the forward strand.
TCTATAAGCAGGATATAATACAATATAGGAAAAGCTTTTATGATGGAGCACTGTATAGCGAAGCCATATACAAACAAGGTCTCCCATACACTGACAAAGTTTTTAGAAAAAATGGCATATTGCATGAGGAATGGTTGTATGAAAATGGCAAACAAATCAAGCATACAATCTATTATGAGAATGGCGCAAAACAGCGTGAAGAATTTTATGGTGAGAAACCCAGAAAGATATACTATAACCCCGATGGATCAGTGAAACCTGATAGTGAGGACTAAAATTTCGTGGAGAACGCGAGATGCTTATAATGCCCCTCCTTTTAGAAGGGGTCAGGCAAAGCCTGACGGGGTAGCGATCCACAGCCTTTAGTCGTTGATAATAGCCACGCATGTAAGCATTACAACTAATCGCGTGAATTATGGTGACGGTTTATATTGTAATGCTTACATGCATAACCATAGCGATGGTTTAAAGCTAAGGAGCCGCTACCCCGCCCCTAGCGGGGCACCCCTTCCGCCGAAGGGGACTTTTGGGCGAAACATTAATTTAGAAATGTAAGCTAAAAAGGACTTAAAATATGAAAAAATTATCACTAATATATCTTGCAATATTGTTAGTCGCCTGCGCTGGTGTGTCAGGGCAAGCTACTTTGCCTACCCTAGCCCCTGAGGCCAATCAAGCCGACTGCGACGATGTGTTTATCCATGTAGATGGTTATGAACATGACGAAAGCGTGATTGAAATGATCGATGGCAAGCCTATTGATGGTATGCTCTGCTATATTAAGGATAGGCGATTGATATCGAAGCAAACTTATAAAGATGGCTGGGAAGAAGGCCCTGCTGAGTGGTACTATGAACACAATGCCTGTGACCCTGACGATCTTGAATTTTGCAAAGTAGAGGCCATAGCATACTTTAAACAGGGTCTGCTAAATGGACGTATAAATAAGTATTACGAAAGCGGAAAACTAGCAACAGAAGGAACATTCCTAGATGGCAAACGACAGGGGCCTCAAACTGATTATTACGAAAATGGAAACCTAAAATCAGAAATCTTTTTAAAAGATGATCAACAACATGGACTTGCCACATTCTACTATGAGAGCGGCGGAGTAAGCTCAACTCAATATTGGGTAGCTGGTGAGGGAGATGGACTAACAACAAATTATGACGAAACTGGCAAATTAAAATCAGAGATATTCTATAAAAATGGCGAAAAAAATGGACTCGCCAAAGAGTATGATGAAAATGAAAAATTAAAAACAGAAATAATATATGCAAATGGCAAGAAAAATGAATTTGCCAAAGAATACTATGGAAATGGACAGCTAAAAAGCGAAGTAGTCTATAAAGACGACAAATTAGTAGGCTCAGCAAAGTATTATTATGAAGATGGAGCTTTAAAATATGATGCACCTGTGCAATATAAGCCAAGTTTAGATGTGCTAC
>JAITWL010000001.1 GCA_031285285.1 Deferribacteraceae bacterium
AGAATAACTCAATAGTTATCCTAATCCGCGCAATTTTGAGGGTGAAGCGTGCTCGCGCTGTCACCCTTTTCTTTGCGGTTTTCATACCTTCCCTCCTTGGCTTACTAGGGCAGGTTTGCACCAGCCCAGTAATCAAGTTTATGCCTCTTTTGTGTGGTATAAGTCAATAGATTTCTTGCAAAGACAAGTTGCCCTACCGCGTCGTATAATATTCTAAAATATACACAATATCCGCAGCCCGATCCAGAAAAGCAAACGATGCGCCGCCATAGCGTGTGAAGCGAGTGCCCTCGGTGGCGCAGACCACCATATCTCGCAAAAAGCCATAGTCATGCTTCAGGTGTTCTTTCAGATTTAGGCAATACTCATCCAGCACGTGCAGCGCGGTTTCATCTAGCAGCACATCGCTTTCATCATGGTGAAAGTGCGCCACAAGCTCCATCACATAGCGTAGATTCTGTGTCTGCTTGTAGTTATACTTAGATAAAAAATAGCTATAGCAAGATTCAGTGTAGTCTTGCACATCCCGATAGTCGAAATTGGCGATATCTGTGAGCTCATCTTCGATTGCCTCCCAATGGGCTTTGTGGGTGACTCTTTCGCTAAGATATTGCTCTTTTTTAGCTTCAAAATCATCTTTTATAATGTAGTAGATATCAGCATAATTGTTACCATCAAAAATTGACAGATCGCCAAGGAAATTATACTTGCCAGCCTCATAGCGAAAGCCCCAAAGCCCCGATTCGGAATATTTGGCGCCACGCTCTGCATATAGGCCATCGGTGGATAAAAGGTGGATTGTATAATCGTGGTGAGGATAGCTCAAAAGTGGCTTAAAATAGGGTTCAAGCGATGGGTCTACAAAAACATCTTCTACTTGCGGGAACATAATTACGCCTTCAGGAACAAACGGCTTCTGCATACATCACCTATCTAGTCACTATTTGAGGTCTTAGCGACTTAAGTATACAGTATATCCCCTAGCGTTTCAAGATTGTTTTCACCACAGGTGTTACTCCAATTCTAAATTAAAGTTTCCATAATTCCGTCATTGCGAGGCTCTGCGAAGCAATCCAGCGTTCCTAATAATTGTCGGCCAGAGGCCATCATAATCCTGAATCCTAGATTGCTTCGCAGGGCTCGCAATGACGAAGGATAAAGGCATATTTTTATCAAGAATTGGAATTATGGCTGATAACATAATTTTCGTTGCCCTTTAGCAATAGTTATGCTAGCGTCATTTTAATGAAATCAGCATTTATAAAGCTTCATTTGTCTGTTTTATTAGCTGGGGTAACGGGTATTTTTGGGCGCCTCATCACATTAAATGAGGGCTTGCTCATATTTTATCGCATGCTTACCACATCTATTGCGTTTTTTATCATTCTAAATATTTTAGGCTGGTTCAGGCGGTTGCCATTTCGCGATGTTCGGCGCATTGCTGCGCTTGGCTTTTTGCTTTCCATCCATTGGATATTTTTTTATGGTAGCATCAAGGTATCCAATGTATCAGTGGGCGTTGTTTGCTGCTCGCTGACAGGCTTTTTCACGGCCATATTTGAGCCTATCATCCTAAAGCGCCGCTTCATGATCCGCGAAATATTATTTAGCTGCATAGCCTTGTTTGGCGTGTTGCTGATTTTTCACTTCGATTCGCGTTATCGCCTAGGCATAATCTTTGGCATCACCAGTGCAATGCTATTTGGGCTATATACCATTGCAAACAAGCGATTAAGCACGCAATATCCGCTGCCACTGCTATTTTGGTATCAAATGGCTGGCGGTTTGCTAATATTGACTGTTGTTTTACCAGTGTATCTGCAATTTGCACCAAGCACAGTATACTATCCATCAGGCATGAACCTCGTATACCTGCTAATATTTGCTATTTTCTGCACAATTATTATGTATATGCTGCAGCTTAGCGCACTTAGGCAGATATCGGCGTTCACAGTCAATCTCAGCTACAATATCGAGCCGATATATACGATAACGCTTGCGGCAATTATATTTAACGAGATGGAAGAGCTGAATGCCTCGTTTTTCGTGGGCTTGGGGCTGATTATGCTATCGGTTTTGCTGCAAATGCTGGCAGTGCTGCGAGATAAGCGCAAGATGGCTATTTCTGGATTGTAGAAATAAAAAAATGCTTCAATTGTTAGAAAAGTTTTAGACAGCAACGACTTTATGATGTATAAAAGATTTCTGGGGTGGCTCGGAACCACCCCAAATCTCTAAAGGAGGTGCTACCATGATAGTTATAGCTATCAAGATAGGGAAGCTTAGAATAACATTACGGTTGTTCTAAGCCTAGGAGGGCGGCAATGCCCTCCACTCCTTCCTCTATTATAATGAAAATATTGATAAATACAAGCCCAAATAAAATTTTTATGGAAAGGCAAAATGAACTTTAAAGAATTTGCATCTAATAACAAAGTGCTCTTCGATGGGGCTATGGGCACCACTATTCAGGCTATGAATCTGCCAGAATCAGTCGCACAGCAAGCTAATGAGCTGTTGTCACTCACTAGCCCTGATATTATCCGAAAAATCCATGCTGATTATTTCGCAGCTGGCTGTGATATTGTGCTAACAAATACCTTTGGCGCTAATGCTATGGTGATGGCGGAATATGACCTGCAAGCGAAAGTGGCTGAGCTAAATGCTGCTGCTGTACAGATAGCACGCAGTGCGGCAGTTAATTCTGGCGCAAGCAATAAGTATGTCGCGCTTTCAGTCGGGCCAGGTAGCAAGCTGCCAACGCTTTCACAAATTAGCTATGATGAATTGCGTGCTGCCTATGTGGAGCAGATAACAGCTGCCGCCAAAGTAGGCATAGATGCAGTGATGATAGAGACCTGCCAAGATTTGCTCCAAGTGAAAGCGGCTATAGCGGCTGCAATGGATGTGAACACAGCGCTGATGCTAGATTTACCCATCATGGTGTCGCTCACAGTAGAAGAAAATGGCTGCATGCTAGTTGGCAGCGACATGCGTTGCGCTGCTCATGCGCTTGCTGGCTATCCAATATTTAGTCTAGGGCTTAATTGTGGCTTTGGCCCTGACAAGATGGCTGCGCCATTTGCTGAATTAGCCGCAGCTTATAGCGGCAGGCTGTATATATCGCCTAATGCAGGTATACCAATACTCAAGGATGGTAAATTTGTCTATCCTATGAATGCAGAAGACTTTGCACGCTTGACCTCATCTATAGTTGAGCAATATGGCCTATGCGCAGCTGGCGGCTGCTGCGGCACTAATGACAGCCATATGAAGGCAATGGCAGGCAAGATCAAGGGAATGACAACGTCAATCGACCCTGCCCCTACAATTGCGAGCTCTGGATATGTATGCAGCGCTTATTCCTCATCTGCACTGCGTCAGCAGCCCGCGCCTGCTCTGATAGGTGAGCGTGCAAATGCCACAGGCAGCAAGGCTTTTCGTGAGTTGTTGAAAGCCGATGATTACGCTGCTATGGCTAATATTGCTAAGGGACAGCAGGCTAGCTCTCATATTATCGACCTTTCTGTAGCTTTATCTGGCAGGGATGAAGCTGCTGATATGCGCTCAATAGTGCCTATACTCAATAGGGAGCTGACGCTGCCGCTGATGATCGACTCCACATCGGAGCTTGTGCTGGAAGAAGCGTTAAAATGTATCACTGGTAAGCCTGTGATCAATTCAATCAATTTTGAAGATGGTGGCACTAAGCTTCATAAGATTCTAAAGCTGTTAAAGCGCTTCCCAGCAGCTGTCGTAGCGCTTACGATTGATGAGTCTGGCATGGCCCAAACCAAGGAAGATAAGCTGCACATAGCGGAGCGGCTTTATAACACTTGGACATCAGAATATGGCTATGCAGATGAAGATTTGATCATCGACTTCCTCACATTCTCTGTGGCTTCAGGTGATAGCGAATCACGCTATGCAGCAGTGCATACCATAGGCGCAATACGCGAGTTTAAGCTGCGCCATCCTAAGGTTAGTACTACTCTTGGCGTTAGCAATGTGTCATTTGGTTTGTCAGCGCATGCCCGCACAGTGCTAAATGCTGTTTTCCTTGATATGGCTGTGAAAGCTGGGCTTGATACAGCTATAGTGCATGCTGAAAAAGTGTTACCAATAAGCAATATACCTAGCAAAGAGCTAGAGCTGTGCTCGGCGCTTTTGGATGGTAAGGAAGGTGCACTTGATGCCTTTATCGCTCACTTTGCTGATGTTAAAGAAAGCGTCGCTACAGAAATAGTAACGCTGCCACCAGAGGAAGAGCTAGCGCGGAAGATACTCCGTGGCGATTCCACAGCGCTTGAGCCGCTAATAAACACACTATTGGCGACATATAGCGCGCCAGAGATACTAAATGACATGTTACTCAAGGCTATGCAGCAAGTAGGAGTGCTATTTAATGAAGGAAAGCTCCTGCTACCTTTCGTGCTCAAGTCTGCGGAAGTGATGAGAGCGTGCAGCACGCTGCTTGAG
>JAITWL010000042.1 GCA_031285285.1 Deferribacteraceae bacterium
ACAGATTACCCAGCCCATATCTACTTCCATAGATGGCTCTGTGAAAGGGAAATAGCTTGAGCGAAAGCGCACTGGCACGCTTGAGCCAAACATTTGCTGCACAAAATGCTGCAAAGTGCCTTTCAGATCAGCTAGGCTGATATCTTTATCCACCAAAAGCCCCTCCACTTGGTGAAACATTGGCGAGTGTGTGTGATCATAGTCAGATCTATAGACAGTCCCCGGAGCTATGATGCGGATAGGTGGCTTCTGCGCTAGCATTGTGCGCACCTGCACTGGCGAAGTATGTGTCCGCAAGACAATATCATCTGCCAGATAAAATGTATCCTGCATTTCCCGTGCTGGATGCCCTTTTGGCATATTGAGCATCTCAAAATTATAGAGATCAAGCTCTGCTTCGGGACCCGTGGCCACCATATATCCCATAGCACCGAAGATATTCACCATCTCATCATATATTCGCTGCACTGGGTGCAAGCTGCCCATCGGCATGCCAGCAGCGGGAATAGTGACATCCAGTTGCTCCGAAGCAAGCTTGGCAGCCTGTTCTGTCGCTTTAAGCTCGCTTTCACGCTTTGCGTAGAGATCATCAAAAGCAGTACGCACTTTATTAATCTCAGCACCTGCCGCAGGCCGCTCTTCTGGCGCAAGCTTTGCCAGTTGCTTATTTAAATCACTCAGCAGGCCTTTTTTGCCTGTGTAGCGCACCTTGACATTGTAAAGATCAGTGATGCTAGCTGCTTTGGCTATCTCATTGGTGAAATCATTGACCATTTGCTCATTCACATTCATATAAATACCTCAAAAATCGCTGACGACCGTTGCACTATAGCACCATCTGTAGTAAAAAGTAAACTAATATAGCACTAGCGTTGCTAAACATTCGCCGCTAAACAATCTCTTCAAGCTCTTCAACGAATATAGTTGCATGGCGTAAAGATATATGCTAGCATGGTGTTTTATGATAGACCATAGAAGGCTATATGACAAGTAATAACGACCAGAACACAGGATTGAACGAAGCTTTAGACAGAATAGCAGGAGAGAGTAGCAACGCCGAAATGAATGTTTCATGGCGCACGTGGCTTGCGGCTTCCACCGTCCAAGAGCGTGGCATTGAGATTATGAAAATAGTCCTTGAAAACCTGCGTCAGGGGCGTTTTATTGGATCAAAGCTTGTGGCTAATTTTATTAGCGACCTTGCTAGCACATGCAAAAATAATGAAGAAAATTTTATCACTATAGCGCGCTTAAAAAATTCCACAAACTACACCTATGCGCACCCTGTAAATGTCTGTGTATATTGCATCGCTTTGGGCAGCCGCCTAAAGCTGAATGACAAGCAGATTCTCCAGCTAGGCATAGCCGCGCTGTTGCATGATATAGGCGAGGTGAAGCTGCCTGATAGGATGACTAGCAAATCGGCTAAGTTTACTGAATCTGAATTTGCAGCCATGCAGCGCCACCCACGATTGGGTTACGAAATACTCAAGCGCGACCCAACAATACCTGAGGACTCACTCATGGGTATTTTTCATCACCATGAGCGCCTTGATGGTTCAGGTTATCCTTCAGGGCACGTTGGTCGCTTTATACATCCATTTGGCAGGATTATCTCCGTGGCAGAGACTTTTGACGCCATGACCACTTCACGCAGCAGAGCAGATGCTGTGCCACCAAGCGAGGCGCTGAAAACGCTCTATTCGCTTGCAGGCAAGCACTATGAAGCCAACGTGGTGAAGGCGCTGATCTCGCTATTGGGCATCTATCCTATGGGTAGCCTTGTGCGCCTTGCTGGCGGCCAGCTGGCAGTGGTGCTCCAGCAGAGCAAGGAAGATCTTTCAAAGCCACAAGTAATAGTGATATCAGATGCTACAGGCCAAAGGATCGATCCATATGTGGTGAACCTCTATGGCGATAAAGTTGAACGCAAGATCATGTATGCCGAAAATGCTTACACACTGGATATCGACACCAACGGCGTCATCTATGATACACTTGCAAATAGCACAGAGGTCAGCCAGATCACTGATCGCAAGATATAATCACCAATTTTTTTTTATTTGACAAGTACAGCAAAATTTGCTAATAATAACCTCCGCCAATTTCTGGATTGGCATACAATTTAATACGCACTGGATGGATATACTTAATGTTTGCGGATTTGAGCGATAAGCTCGCCACAGTTTTCAAAAAGCTGCGTGGCGAAGCGCGCATTACTGAAAATAATGTGAAGACAGCTGTTAAGGAAGTGCGCATGGCGCTTCTTGAGGCTGATGTCAATTACAAAGTGGCTAAAGACTTTGTCGCTCGCGTAGAATCACGTGCATTAGGGGCTGAAGTCCTCGCTAGCGTCACAGCGGCGCAACAATTCATTAAAATCGTAGATGACGAGCTCACCGAGACGCTCGGTGGTGCTGATTACTCACCTAAAATACATCTTTCTGCCCAGCCACCCACCATCATAATGATGGCAGGCCTGCAAGGCTCTGGTAAAACCACATCTTGCGGCAAGCTTGCTCGCCATTTCATCAAGGGTGGCCGCTCTGTGTTACTCGTAGCTTGCGATATTTATCGCCCTGCAGCGATTGACCAGCTCGAAGTGGTTGGCAAAGGCGCTGGAGTGGATGTCTATACTGATAGAGACAGCAAAGATGCTGTCAAAATTGCCATAGACGGCGTAGCCTTTGGCAAAAAAGCTGCAAAAGATGTGGTGATAATAGATACCGCTGGTCGCTTGCACATAGACGAAGCCCTGATGGCTGAAATCATCAATGTGAAAGCAGCTGTGCAGCCCCATGAGATTTTCTATGTGGCCGACGCCATGACAGGCCAAGACGCCGTCAATTCGGCGGCCGAATTTAATAAAACACTTGATGTATCAGGCATTATCCTCACTAAGACTGATGGCGACGCCCGTGGCGGCGCTGCACTGTCAGTGAAAGAAGTCACAGGCAAGCCGCTAGTCTTTGTTGGCACAGGCGAAAAGCTTGATGAATTTGAGCTGTTCCACCCTGGCCGCATGGCAGGGCGCATACTCGGCATGGGCGATGTGGTTTCGCTGGTGGAAAAGGCGCAAGAGGCGCTAGAAGGCGAAGATGTCGAGGCCGCGACCAAGAAGGCTATGAAACAGGGCTTTGACTTTGATGATATGCTCAAGCAATTTAAAATGCTCAAGAAGATGGGCTCTATCTCAGGCTTATTGAAGATGGTGCCAGGGCTTGGCAATGCTTTGGGAGATCAGAAGGTGGATGAAGGCCAGCTGAAGAAGGTGGAGGCCATGATAATGAGCATGACACCTGTTGAGCGCCGCAAGCCAGCTGTGATCAACTCTAGCCGCAAGAAGCGCATAGCCAGAGGCTCTGGCCGCAGCGTGCAAGATGTGAATAAGCTTCTCGACCAGCTCCAGCAGATGAATAAGATGATGAAGAAAATGGGCAAGATGATGGGCAAAGGCAAAAACCCAGCTGATATTATGGGGATGTTTAAATAAAGATGAGTGATATTAAAGCTCTTCTGGAGCAGATTGATGCAAATAGAGCAGAGCTTGCAAATTATGAGATGCCAAGCGCTGCAAGGGAGCGCTTCGATGCGGATCGTAGGTTAAGCGTTATTCATTCTACAACTGTTATCGAAGGCAACACATTAACGCTGCAAGAAGCTAGGCAGGTTTTGGAAGGCTATAGTGTTGCAGATAAGCAGCTAAGGGAGCTTTGGGAAGTTACCAACATGAATAAAGCAATTGACTTTATGGAAGCTAACTTACGGACTCCCCTGACAGAAGAGTTTATAAAGCAGTTGAATGCTATTGTTATGCAAAACATCAATGATACTGCAGCAGGAAGCTATAGATTTGTAAATGTGCGGATTGTGGGCGCTTCATTTAGTCCGCCATCACCGCAAGAATTACGTGTGCAAATGGGAAACCTCGTTGCACAATATAATTCAGAGCTTTACCTTGCTCTGCACCCAGTGGAGCGGGCGGCGAAGCTTCATACAGATTTTGTGCGCATACATCCATTTGAAGATGGTAATGGCAGGACGGCAAGATTACTCATGAATAGTGAGTTACGCAAGCATGGATACCCTATGATTAGCATAAATGCTAGAATTGAATACCTGAAAGCGCTTGAGACATATGGTATGAGCGAAACACATGAGCCACTGGTGATGATAATCACTCAAGAAGTGCTGAATGAACAAAAATTGATAAAAGAGCATTCTTTAAAAAAGTAGAAATAAATTATTCATATATGGAGGTATATGTGGCAACAAAAATCAGACTCATGAGAATGGGACGTAAGAAGCGTCCGTTTTATCGCATAGTCGTTGCTGATAGCAAGGCCCGCAGAGATGGGCAGTTCATCGATATCGTGGGTTATTATAATCCGCTTACTCAGCCTGCTGAGGTGAAGATTGATGAAGAAAAAGTGTTGAAATGGTTGGGCGTTGGCGCTCTGCCTACTGATACCACACGCAATTTGCTTACTAAGGCTGGTATCATAAAAAAGCACACTGATGCAGCAGCTGCGAAGTAATGGAGATCGGCATGAAAGAATTATTGAGAATTATCGCTGAGCCGTTGGTGGAAAAACCAAACGATATCAACATTACAGAGACAGAGAAAGAAGGTGTCATTGTGCTTGAGCTTCGTGTAAACGAAGTCGACCTTGGCAAAGTCATCGGCAAGCAAGGGCGCACAGCGAAAGCTATCCGCACGATACTCAATGCCGCTAGCACTCGCCAAGGCAAGAAAGTGACTATGGAGATCATGGACTAATCAGTCCATATCAACTATGAGCATTACGATAGGAGCTATCACAGATGTGTTTGGCATCAACGGTGTTGTGAAAGTGAAGCCGTTGGTGGATGACGAGTTGATTTTTAAGCAGCTCAAATCTGTAGCTCTTGTGAATAAAGCTGGAAACATTGACCAAAAGAAAGTTATGTCTGCTAAGCAGCATAAAGGCTTATGGCTGATAAAGCTTTCTGGAGTGAACGATCCTGATGACGGCCAACTATTGCGAGGCTGCCTGCTTCAAATCGAGGAAGGCCAGCTGCCGCCAGCAGGACAAGGTAGCGTATATTGGAAAGATATACAAGGTGCGGCTGTGATTGATATGGAAGGCAAACCCGTTGGAACCCTTGCTGACTATATGGAGACTGGCTCGCATGATGTATTTGAAATCGCAGGGGCAGACGGTATCAGCTATATGATATCGAACAACCCAGCGCATGTCATCAATATAGATGTGGACACAAAGACGGTGACTATCGACCGTATAGGTCTGGTAGGCGGCGAATGAATAAGATGTTCCGAGCGCCCACAGGACGTGGGCAAGACAGTCGGCAGACGAGCGAAGCGACTGAATGCCGTAGGCGCGTACCGCAGAGCAGCAATGCTCGCGAGGATAAAGCGCCGCGTGCGGAACTCGGCACAGGATGTGACGATGAAGCATTATAATATTGTGACCATCTTTCCGCAGATGTTTGACGCCCCCTTTAAGCAAGGGGTTATATCTAAAGCAATAGAGGCAGGCATTGTTGCTGTGAATGCTATCGACTTGCGCGTGTATGCTGAGGATAAGCATCGCACAACTGACGACTACCAATATGGTGGCGGTGTTGGGCTGGTGATGAAGCCTGAGCCTATTGTCCGCGCTGTGCGGGCAATACGCGAACGTAGCGAAACGCATGTTGTTATGCTGGATCCGCGAGGTGAAAAATTCACTCAGCGCACAGCAGAGCGGCTAAGCGGCTACGAGAGCCTCACGTTTATCTGCGGCCGTTATGAAGGTGTAGACGAGCGTGTGCGCGAGCTGGTGGTGGATGAAGCCATATCGTTGGGTGATTTTATCCTGACAGGTGGCGAATTTGCAGCAATGACAATGATCGATGCCGTAGCTAGGCTGATTCCTGGGGTGCTGGGTGATGACACATCTATGGATGAAGAGTCTTTCAGCCTTACTAGTGCAGCTGGCGTGGCCAATACTCTTGAATATCCGCATTATACGCGGCCGCCAGAGTATGAAGGGCTGAAAGTGCCTGAGCTGCTGCTATCGGGTCGCCATGCAGATATTGTGAAATGGCGTGCAGCACAAGCGCTGGAACAGACGCGAAAGTATCGCCCAGAATTGCTTGATGCAACTCAGCTAGATGATGCAAGCCGCAAGGAAATTTACCAAGCGACGGCAACGCCGAAAGGCAAGGAATTGAAGCTAGCAGTGGCGCTGATGCACTATCCTATGCAGGATAAGCAGGGCACGCTCGTGACGACATCCATCACTAACATGGATTTGCACGATATCAGCCGCTCAGCAGCTACATATGGCGCAAAGCGCTATTTTGTGGTGACGCCATTGCAAGCCCAGCGCGAGATTGCCCAGAAGGTGATCAGCCATTGGACAGAAGGCTTTGGCGCAGGCTATAACTCAAACCGCAAGGAAGCATTCACTCGCACTGAGCTATGCGATAGCATACTATACGCCATGCAGGAATGCGAGAAGCTGTGGGGCGAGAAGCCACTGTTGGTAGCCACTACAGCTCGCACAGAGCGTGCAACGGTCTCAGCCGCCTCGCTAGGGAAGATTGCCGAGAGCCGACCAGTGCTATTGCTATTTGGCACAGGCTGGGGCTTTCGCAAAGAAGTGTTTGATGTGGTGGACTATGTGCTAGAGCCGATTTTGGGCGCTAGTGATTTTAACCACCTGTCGGTGCGCAGCGCTGTGGCTATATTGCTAGATCGGCTGACACAAAATATAGGATAGATTGTAATCCTTGTCATTGCGAGGCTCTGCGAAGCAATCTAGGCTTCAGGGTTCGCTCGCAATGACGGAATGGGACAAAAGAATTTTGAGAATTAAATAAGTATTTAGGAGATAATTATGCAAAACAAGATTATCGAGGCGGTTCAGGCAGAGTATATGGATAAGAATATACCTGCATTCCGTCCAGGGGACACATTACGTGTCAACTTCCGCATTATTGAAGGAAACAAAGAGCGTATACAGGCTTATGAAGGGCTTGTGATCGCTATCCATCGTGCTGGCGTGTCTGGCACATTCAAAGTGCGCAAAATGGTTGGCGATGTGGGCGTGGAGAGGACATTCCCTTTCTATTCACCACGTATCGAAAGCATTGAGGTGAAGCGTCAGGGTCGTGTACGCAGAGCGAAGCTCTATTATATGCGCACGCTCCGTGGCAAGGCTACACGCTTGAAAGAACGCAAAAAGGGTTTCTAGGAGATAAACATGAAAACAACAACTTGGGCAAAACCTGGTACTTTTGAGCAAAAATGGTATGTGATCGATGCAGAAGACTATGTCCTTGGGCGTATGGCTTCTAAGATTGCCATGATGCTCATGGGGAAACATAAACCAATCTACACTCCATTTATCGACACTGGCGATTATATTGTGGTGGTGAATGCTGCAAAAGTGCAGTATACTGGCGCAAAAGCCAGAGGCAAAAAATATAACTGGCACACTGGCTATATGGGCGGTATCAAAGAGCGCACACTGAGTGACTATCTTGAAAAAGATCCAACAGAAGTGATCATCTTAGCTGTGAAGCGCATGCTTCCTAAAACTAAGATGGGTCGCGCTATGCTTGATAAGCTGAAAGTATATGCTGGTGCTGAGCATCCACATGCAGCTCAGAAGCCTGAAAAATTAGAGAAGGAGGCATAATACATGGCAGAAGTATTCTACGGCACAGGACGCAGGAAGACATCCGTCTCTCGTGTGTTTGTGAAAACTGGCAAAGGGAAAATCTCTGTGAATGGTAAGGCTCTTGATGAATATTTTGAGCGCCCTACAGCTCGGCAGATTGTTATGCAGCCGCTGGCGCTATTGAAAGTGGAAGGCAAATTTGATCTATATATCACAGTGAAAGGCGGCGGCAAATCAGGCCAAGCAGGCGCTGTTCGTCACGGCCTAGCACGTGCACTAGAGCAAATCGACCCAAGCTACCGCTCACCAATGAAAGCCGCAGGCTATATGACCCGCGACTCAAGAATGGTGGAACGCAAAAAATACGGAAAACCCAAAGCGCGCAAATCGCCTCAGTTCTCAAAACGTTAATTTGTTTCGAGGCTTGGCGCAGCCCGCGGGCTTGGTTCTGACAAGCAAAATTTGTGAAAATAGTAGCCCTCTATTGTGTAAAGCATAGAGGGCTAC
>JAITWL010000111.1 GCA_031285285.1 Deferribacteraceae bacterium
CTTACTTTGTTGCATGACAGGTTCATGAACAACAACAAATGCTTGCAACTAGCTAGCTAAATGGCTATAATGCCTATCTAGGTTTTGTGGAGTAAAATTTTGTTATTAACTAAATTGATTCATAGTTATCGCCATCTTTTGATGTTTATGTCATTCTACATGATTGACATTTTTCTGCGTCTACTTACATATGAAGTGAGTGCTGGGCTGCAGCCTGAAAGTATGATTCGTCCAAATTTAGTGTCAGCAGGGATTTGTGCACTAATGGTAGTGTTTATTGCTGGGCTTGGTAGGTTGCGTAAGCTTGCATATGTGTTGTTGTATATTATATGGCTGTATTTTGGTTTTGCGCAACTTATATATTATAAAATTTTTGGAAAATTTTTCTGGTTTAGAGATATGCTAATGGCTGGTGATGCGGCTGCCTACAGCGAATATGTGTTGGAGCAGATTGATTTGCCAGCGATTGCTATGCTTGCTTGCTGCCTTGGCTTGATGGTGCTGACACTCAAATTTTTCATCCCAAAATTACAAAATAGGAAGAAATGGGCGATAATATTGCTGGTAGCAATTGCTGCTACATATTTTTCCCCTTGGATATTAGGTACGCAATCGCGCAGTTTTAGAGCTTGGCGCAAGGCTCGCAATGTGTATGATGATTTCAACAATCAGGCAATACTTCCGCATTCCACAGGCTTGTTTCTGTTTGTTTCGCGCGATATTTATCTAAGTATTTTTCAAAAAACTGACTACAAAATTTTGCATCAGGAGATTAATGATTATTTTGCTAATAAAAAAGCGCATGAAGATAACGAATACACAGGACTCATCAAAGGCAAAAATATCATAATGGTGATGATGGAAACTGGAGATAGGATCGCCATTTCTGATAAATTTACACCAAATATTAAATATATGATGGAAAATGGCATAAATTTCACTGATTTTTATGCCCCAATATATAGCTCTTCGGGTGTAACTTTTAATACAGAGTTCACCTCGCTTACAGGTTTTCATTCTGTGCAATATGGCACACCCTTAAGCTCATTGCAGGCGCAGCAGTTTCCATATAGTCTGCCACGCTTGTTGGCTAAAGAAGGTTATTATACACAATATATTGATGAGCTTTTCCATAGCGATTATAACCGTAGCAGTGTATACAAAACATTCTTCGATTCCTTGTATTTTATGAAGTCAGCGGGTATTTCTGAGAAAATTGCTGGCTTTGACTCAAGAGTGCTTGATGTGCCAGAGATAGCTGAGCATTTCACTCATTCAGAGCCTTTTCTCACATTCTTTGCGACAAATAGTGGTCACCTGCCCAATAGCTTGAGTAATCCAACATGTGGGGACTTTACAGAAAGATTTCCAGAGCTTGATGTAAGCAGCAATGAAGACTATTATTGTCTAAGGATACAAATCAACGACACAGATCACTTCTTTGGCAAGCTGCTAGCTAAGCTTGAGAATGATGGCATACTCAACGACACTGTTATCATTGGCTTTGCAGACCACTATGCCTATGGCTACCATAATGAGCTTGATAAGCGTGAAGCAGGGAAGGAAGAAAAGTCACCATTTTTCATCTATGGCAGCGGCGTGCCAGCGATGGTTGTGGACAAGCCTGGCACCCCTGCCGATATTGCCCCAACAGTGTTGAATTTGCTTGGTGTTCAAACGCCTATCTACTATTTAGGAAATGATTTGTTATCTACAGAACACAATGGCGTGGTTTATTTTAATAGCTCATTCTATGATGGACAAAGTGTATTTATGCAGGCCGACACACCAAGTGATAAGATTGACACAATAAACGCCCTGCTAGAGCGCAGGAAAATCAACGATCTTATCATAAAGTCAGATTATTTTGCGACAAGGAATGAGGATAATGAATGAGGGATAATTACCGCCCTGATATTGAAGGGCTTCGCTGTATAGCTGTTTTGTCAGTAATCTTTTTTCATGCTGGCTATTCTAGCTTCGTATCTGGCTTTGTAGGAGTGGATGTATTCTTTGTAATTTCGGGCTTTTTGATAACCTCTGGCATCTACAATGGCATCTCACAGGGTAATTTCAGCGTGATAGACTTCTTTAATCGGCGCTTCTGGCGTATACAGCCGCTGCTCTTGGTTCTGATGCTCGCCACAACTTGCTATTGGTATTTTAATGCCACACCTGATGATATTATTAAATTTCTGGCTAGCTTAAAGAGCCTCAGTTTATTCAGCTCCAATCAATATTTTGGTTCGCTTGATTTTGGCTATTTCAGTGACAATACTGATATTATGCCGCTTTTGCACACATGGTCGCTGTCTATTGAGTGGCAATGGTATTTTTTGCTACCTTTTATACTTGTCTTATTGGCAAATGACTTTGGTCGTAGGGCCTTGCCATGGGTGATGCTAGCAGGATTATTGTTGATGACCTATCTTGGGCTGCGGCCAAGCGGCGAAGATGATGCAGTGCGCTATTATTCATTTAGCATGCGTGTATTCGCCCTGATAGCAGGTGCACTGGTGGCCACAATTGACATAAAAACGATCGCAAACAAAATCCCGTACTGGCTTAATACCTTGCTGAGCTTGAGCTTTTTATCTCTGCTTATCCACATGTCACAGACAAAGAAGGCCATCCCAGCCTATCCGAACCTTTACGGCCTCATTGCTGTGTCAATGACAGTGCTTTTGATCATCTTAGGTTCATCAGAGCGCAAAACAGCTATATTTAAGGTGATGGCATTCAAACCATTTGTGTTAATAGGATTATTATCATATTCGCTCTATATTTGGCACTGGCCTATATTCGCAGCTTATAGGTATAAGTCTGTCTATATGAGTGCCAGCACTGTTGTCTTGCTACTCTTGGCATCATTGCTGGCAGCTGTGTTGAGCTACAAACTTCTTGAAAATCCTATGCGTAAGCTGTACAAGAAAGTGCCGCTTACTATCACACTTATCATATTAGTATTTGTGCCAATCACATTCGCACATTTGTTAGATAGCAAAGTGATGGCAAATAGCATAGCAAAAAATCCTAATGATGCTATACAAATAGAATGGCGAAACAAAAATGCACAAATCGCTGACTGCCAAGATCCTGACGATCTGTCAGAAGAATATCTGGCACAGTGTGCATTTGGGACAGCAGGCAAAAAAAACTCTGTATTGGTTATTGGCGATTCATGGAGTGATCACTTTGTGCTGATGGTAGATCATATCCTCAAGGATGCTGGCCGAGCAGGCTATCACCTGACAACTAGCAATGATTCGCCTTTTCTTGATGATCGTGGAATTGCTGGCAAAGGCCCAATTAACCAGATAAATTTTGCAGCTATTAAAGCAAATCAGTATGACTATGTAGTTATAGGCAATTCACTATCACGTGATTACAAGCATAACAAAGCTATAAAGTCGGGTAAAATGATCTCAAAAAAGACTGTCACTCATAAACAAGCCAAGCAGATTAGTGCAAAGGTGAGTTGTAAAAATTGATGTCCCACTCCGCAGTAGTTAAGCGTTTATTAGCTCATTAGCTGTCCTATAGCCGAAGATCCTGCGTGGGTAATTATTTATCCACTTTTCCACCCTCT
>JAITWL010000238.1 GCA_031285285.1 Deferribacteraceae bacterium
GCGTATTCCCCATTGGATTAATCCTAGATTGCGGGTCGAGCCCGCAATGACGCAACTTTTCCGTTTCATGACAAGTCTCTTGCAAAGCAATCCAGCGTTCCTAATAATTGTCGGCCAGAGGCCATCATAATCCTGAATCCTAGATTGCTTCGCAGGGCTCGCAATGACGAAGGATAAAGGCATATTTTATCAAAAATTGGAATTAGACATCTATATTGTAATAGCATCTTTTGAGTCAAATGTCTTGATAATTTCCCACTCATCAGGGCAAAAGTGGTAAAAGCTGTGAATCACTACCTCGTCAGGCTTTGCCTGCCACCACTTCCAAAAGAAAGGCGCCATTTTTTGTTTCATGACAACCTAATGGCCAAAAAATCATGGCACAGCCAATCCGCCTCTTGGGGGTGGCCATAGGTGCACTGGTGGCTTTCTGTCGATGGGGGTTATTTTGTATAGAAATGCGCTTAGTGCTTGCTTATCTGCTGCTGTGGGCTGTGGATAGCCGCGCGAAGCCATATAGAGCTGGCATTGATATATGCGTTCATCCCAGCCAGCTTGGCTAAGCTCAACTTCATCAATGGTTGCCGCGCTATGGCAGGCTATGCAATACTTATGTATTGCGCTCCATGCCTTTGGATCGCGATATTCCCACACTGGCTCATCTTCTGAGGCCTCTTGCGCTATGGTCGGCCATGCAGCAGCCACTATCAAGCAGAATGTCAATATAAAGAGTGCAAAGAACCGTACGCTTTGCATCTTGGCTATTCAAAGCTAGCGGAACGCTCGCCGTGATTAAAATATGCGTGAAAATCAATCTGACTATGGCGCTGAGCAGAATATATGGTGTACACATCCTCTAGATTATCCATAAATATATCCACCAAGCGAGGATCAAAATGCCTGCCACGCTCAGCCTGCAATAGATCGAGCGCATCTTTGATATCCCACTTATCTTTATATGGGCGCTTGCTGGTGAGCGCATCAAACACATCTGCCACAGCCAGTATACGGCCTGCGAGTGGAATCTGTTCTGTCTTTAGCCCATATGGATAGCCCATGCCATTAAATTTTTCATGATGTGTTAGCGCGATTTCGCCACCCATGCGAAGGTATGGACTCGAGGCCTCTTTCACCATCTCATAGCCAATGACAGTATGCTTTTTCATAATTTCAAATTCTTCTTCGGTGTATTTGCCAGGTTTCAGAAGAATGTGATCGGGAATACCTATCTTGCCAACATCATGCAGCGGTGCAGCATGAAAAAGTATCTCCTGATCATAGATATTGCCGCCTAAGGCGCGAAGAATCACAGCTGAGTAGCTTGCTACACGGTTGATATGGCCAGCAGTATTTGGATCTTTATATTCAGCAACGCGGCTTAATACATTCAGCGTCTCACGTTCGCGTGCTTCCACAAGGCAGACGGCTTTATTCACTTCTGTTTCCAGATGTAAGGCTCTGCTTTGCAGCATCAATTGCGCATTGCGAAGGTTGATAAGGCTTGTGAGCCTTGCTTTAAATTCGGGTGGATTGAGTGGTTTGTTCAAAAATTCCGTCGCGCCTGCTTCCAGCGCATCAATGCGGAGCTTATTATTATCTGTGACAGCGGTGATCATCACGATAGGAATATCATGAAAATCTTTTCTGATCTGAGATATCAGCTCAATGCCATGCATTTCTGGCATCATATAGTCCGTAAGCACTATATCCACGGGATTTTCGTGAACATATTCAATAGCTTTGATAGCTGACTCAAAACTAATGACAGAATAGCCTATATCCTGCGCCAGTGTCTCAACAAGCAGCAGATTGATCGCATTATCATCAACCGAAACTATTTTCATTTCATAAGACATAAGCCAGCTTCCCTTAAAACTATAGCATTGTCACAATATAGTATATTGGACAAAAAAAGTCCACAACATTAATGAAGAATCTTTAAGATTATATCATTAGTTCAGCAGCTCAATGACAACCAGCATTGAGTGCAAATATCAGGCGAGAAAACTCCCGCCTGATCAATATAATACTTATACACTTATTGGCAAGAGTCCTGTGAGAACTGCCATGCCTAGGTAGATAAAGAATATAGGCCAAGCCCATTTCACAAACTCTTTCGCATATTCGCCAAAGCTAATTTCGCAGCGGTCGATCAAGATATAGATGAAGGCTACGAGCGGACTAGCGAAGTGGAGCGCTTGGCCAATCATGGCGGCTGCGCCCATCTGGATAGGTGTCGCGCCAAATCCATATGCAATTGGTGATATTACAGGCAGTATGCCAAAGTAATATGCATCATTCGATAGGAAGATAAGGCCAGGAAGCGCCACAAATGCTGATAAGAATGGGATATGGCCGCCCCAGCTTTCAGGAATCCACTTGATCATATTATCAGCAATTGCTGTTGACATGCCGCTACCATTAAGGATACCCATCAGAGCGCCCGCTGCAAAGATAACCACAACTGGCCCCATTGCATCGCCGCCATTGTCGCGCAATCTAGCAGCTTGATCTTTCAGCTTAGGATAGTTGATCATCAGCGCAACAGCTGTGCCCACCATAAAGAGGATCGCGCCATTACCCACGCCTGTGATCAGCGCAAGCATAATAAGAAGCGACAGAGTCACGTTAACATAGAACAGTTTTGGGCGTTTCAGCTCAAGATCTCTATTTCTCATTTCATCAATGATAGCTTCAATCTCAAGCGCTGAGATAACCTCTTTGCCGCCTTTCACATAGCCAAGACGCTTACGCTCAGACATACCCATCACATATGCTATCACAAATACATAAACCATCGCTGCTGCTACACCTGGCATCAGAAGCGGAAATAATTCTGTGACTTCAAGATTCACCACCGAGAGCACACGCGCAAGCGGCCCACCCCAAGGCATAAAATTCAAGATGGAGTTTGGAATAACGATGAGCATCGCGAGGTAAGTCATCTTCATATTCATTTTTTTATAGAGGGTCAAAACGGCTGCTGTCACGATAAGCACGGTAGTTGTACCATCGCCATCAAGCGCCACCACTGATGAAAGAAGCGCTGTAACCACGGTGATCTTTAGTGGGTCACCCTTAACGCTCTTCAAAAGCCCGATACATAGCGGATCA
Organism: Deferribacteraceae bacterium; assembly: GCA_031285285.1. GTDB lineage: Bacteria > Chrysiogenota > Deferribacteres > Deferribacterales > JAISNW01 > JAITWL01. The sequence continues at coordinate 3,115 of JAITWL010000238.1, forward strand.
AACATGCCCGCATTCAGCATAAGGCTGAAATAAATGATCGCAAATAACAACAGTGCGGCAGTGTTAACTGTGCCCGCAACCACTTTGTTGCCAGCTTGATCAAACTGGTAGAATACGCCTTCACGTATCCACTGGAACACCGACTTAAATGACCCCACAACGCCAGCATCGTTAAAAACAAACGCGGCAACTAGCCCAAACAAAGACGCCACCACAATGAGCCCGACAAACGGCGAAAGCTTCTTCATCGAGAGCAAGATCATAAAGACGATAATGAGCGCAAATCCCATGAGTGCTAACATAAACAGACCTCCCTATATATTAAATTCTCAAAAACTTCGTTTTTTCGAGGATCGGCTTCTTTATCCTCGCGTCGGCAAAGCCTAGCTGCGGTACGAAGCCTCC
>JAITWL010000182.1 GCA_031285285.1 Deferribacteraceae bacterium
AACAAGGCCAATAATAATACCAGCAGCAAGAGCAACAACTAATCTGAATGGCAGGCTCGAGAAAATTTTCATTTCAACCTCCTAAAATTAAAATGAACAAACCTACAAAAAACCAAATAGCTTTTACAAGTCAACTTTCTAAATTATTCGTATCTATGTGGTATACTAGGGTTATAGAGCTATGTCAAGATCAGAATAGCATCTCTGAAATAGTGTACCACAGCGATGATGTGGCAAATGATAATAAAATACTCACGCCCACCATGAGTGTACAAAAGTTTGGGTTTTGACCATATTCAGCCGTCAATAAGCTGATTGTCACATGCGTTGGCATGCTTGCCTGCATAGTGCTAACCTTCGCCTGATTGCCAGATACATCCAGCGCAAGAGCCGCAAGCACCACTATCAGCGGCGCTATGATCAGTTTGTAGCCAACTGCTGCCACCAGATGCTTTAGCTCACCCCGCAAGCCACTTAGGCGCAGCTGCATGCCTATCGAGAAGAGCGCCATTGGCGAAAGCGTGGCAGCAAGCATTTCTAGAAGCTTATTAGCGGGCGATATATCAACAAAATGTGGCAGAATAAGCCCTGCCATGCAAGCAACAAACGGTGGGAAGTGCAATGTTTTCAGCACTGCGCGACGATATACATGTGTCATATCTGCCGTGGCAGTAGCTTTCATCAAAGTAGCCACCCCAAGGACAGAGAAAAACAAGAAGGTGACCTGATCAAATACTATGGCAATTGGTAGCTGCTCTGCACCATAGAAAGCCGTGATCATTGGCAGCCCCATAAATGCTGTGTTTGCAAGCGCACTAGTGAGCAGCATAGCTGTCTTTGTAGCCTTATCAATCTGATTAAATCGTGAATATAGCTTCACAAAGACTACTGCGCCTACCCAAGCCAACACAGGGCCTATGATAGGCAAGATATATTCATATCCCCAATCAATGTATGGCACATAGCGTAGCGACAGCGCTGGCATAGCCAAATTAATTATCCATGCATTGATACTTTTATGCGAGCCTACAGGCAGCAGCCGTAGGCGCAACATCACAACACCCGCCAGCAGGCAGACCACAATTAATGCAAAATTTTCCAAGAATGGATACTCCTTTAGATCACTTTGGTGCTTCCACCATAGATTAACGCCCTCGTTGACACTTATTCACTTTATATTTCAAGAATAGAAGCGAATCTACTTGATTGAGCTTGCTCTCTGATTCATTATCAATTGCTCTATTGAGCTGGCTATCAAGCATTTGCAGGATATCTCTATCAGTGCAAACCGCTGCTAACACTTCCGTAGGGCGGCAGAGATATAATGCTATAAGCGTATCCTGTTGTTTGAAAGATACTGTATCCAAGAATATGTCTAGGCTTGCCTTATCGCCTGTGGAGCAATAGTAATCAGGCATTTTGTAGTCGCCTATTATATTGGGGTCAGCTGTTTCCTGCCGTTTGCCAACTATCCTAAGCATATCACTATGCACAAAGCCAGTGCTGCCAGTCTCTGTGCGGACGAAATACCAGTCGCCTTGCACAGATATTGATTTGCCAAGTATAGTCTTGTGTTCTTCTGTTTCTATTGTTACAGATGTGCCATTCTCCAGCTTTTGATTAACGCCATATTGCGTCCCTGCGCCTGTATACATATTGGCATAGCCATCTTTACCTTGAATAATAGCCGTTTGTGCATAGGCCAAGGCAGGCACAAACACAAAAAGCATAATAAAGAGCAGTTTCTTCATTGTATTCTCCTCGGGCTATATTAATGGAAAGCGTGGAATAGGACAATAAGAAATTTCCATGAACAAACTAATTGACAGCATTGCCAGAAAGAACTAAGATTAGCGCTCGTTTAAGGGGAAATACATTTGATTACTTTGCGCAATCTTGCAAAAAATTATAGTGGTCTGCATGCAGTCAATTCCATCACGCTTGAGATACCATCTAATAAAATTTATGGTATTATTGGCAAGAGTGGGGCGGGGAAATCTACGCTTGTGCGCCTATTGAGCTTGCTGGAAAAGCCAGATGCTGGGGAGATTTACTTTGATGATGATCGGGTGGATCATCTCATAGGAACGCCGCTTTTAGAGCGCCGTCGTAAGCTTGGGATGATCTTTCAAAATTTTAACCTTTTTTCTTCACGCAATGTCTTTGATAACATTGCCTATCCACTGGAGATCACCAATCAGCCTAAAGATAAGATTAAAAGCCGTGTGCATGAGCTATTAGCGATGGTTGGCCTGCTTGATAAGACGGCCAGTGCCATCAGTCAGCTTTCTGGCGGGCAAAAGCAGCGTGTGGCTATCGCGCGAGCACTGGCAAACTATCCTGAGATACTCTTCTGCGATGAGGCTACCAGCGCACTTGATCCGCAAACAACAGCCTCAATACTGCAACTGATCAAAGATATACAGACACAGATGAATCTCACAGTTGTGATGATCACTCACCAGATGGAAGTGGTGCGTGATGCCTGCGATTTCGTCTCTGTGATAGACGACGGAGAAATAGTGGAATCTGGCACTGTGAAGGATATATTCAGCTTCCCACGCACAAAGATTACGCGCGAATTTGTTGGCACTTTAAAACCATTGATGGATGAAGCTATCGAAGATTTACCTCGCTATTCTATCAAGTATCGCCTGCATTTCACAGGAGAAAGCACCACCAAGCCAATATTGGCGCGACTCATAAGGGAATATATGCTAGATGTGAATATACTATCAGGCTCAATATACACTGTTGGCAATGACCACATAGGCGAATTGATTGTGGAATTTGTCGGCCAGTCTGAAAATCTGGACGCTGCAAAGCAGCACCTACAGGAGCAAAATGTGCGTATAGAGGTGGTTGATGCTTAATTTACTTATCGAATCAACACTAGAGACACTCTATATGGTGGGTGCATCCACTATTTGCTCGCTCATGATGGGTTTCCCGCTGGGCGTATTGCTTTGCGTCACTAGCAAGGGTGGCTTGATGCCAAAAGTGATGTTAAATCAAGTGATTGGGCGCATCGTGAATGTATTCCGCTCGTTTCCATTTATCATATTAATGATCCTTGTATTTCCTCTATCACGGCTGATTGTGCAGACGAGCATTGGCACTACGGCCACAATAGTGCCGCTTTCAGTGGCTGCAGCACCATTCGTGGCTCGTATCATTGAATCTGCGCTAAGGGAGATAGATCCGCAAATGATCCAAGCTGCCCGTGTGATGGGCTCGACCAATTGGCAGATTATCCGCAAAGTGATGGTGCCAGAGGCTATGCCAGCAGTGGTGGCAGGAATCACACTGACAATCATCAATATCATTGGCTATTCAGCGATGGCAGGCGCAATAGGCGGTGGTGGGCTGGGCGACTTGGCTATCCGTTATGGCTATCAGCGCTTTCGTCCTGAGCTGATGGCTGGCGCAGTGATTGTGATAGTGGTGATGGTGGAAGCAATACAGTTTACAGGCAATAGCGTTGCCAATAGGATGCTGAAGAAAAGGTAATCATAGGATGCTGAAGAAAAGGTAATCATGTGAGGCGAAAATATGAAAACTCGGTTGTATTTGGACAATTGCTGTTATAATCGACCTTTTGATGAGCAAAATCAGGAACGAATCCACATGGAAAGCGAAGCCATTTTAGCAGTTATAAAGTGGGCAGAACTAAATAAAATTGAAATTATAGGAAGTGATATTTTAGAACTGGAAATAAATCAAATGCCTAATGCTGTCAAAAAGGAAAAAGTGAAAAATTTCTATGAAGTAATACATTCTTCAATAAAATACACCACAGGAATAAAGAGCAGAGCTGAAGAGATATTAAAAAATTCAACAATATGGAAGTATGACAGTTTGCATATTGCTAGTGCAGAAACAGGAGCAGATATTTTTTTAACCACAGATGATAAGTTGATAAAAGCTAGTGCAAGGCTTACTATAAAAGTTAGAGTACTAAATCCATTACAATATTTTTTGGAGGTAATGAATTATGAGTAATACGATTGTAGAAATCAGGCAAGAAGGGCTGAGAGCCCTAAAAGATGCACTTGGTTTTGCAGGGATGGTGAAGTTCATTCAGCAATATGAAAATGGAGAAGGCGACTATACAAAAGAGAAATATGAACAGCCAGATTTACCATTAAGTGAAATTGACATAATGCTAAGAAGCAAAGCTTAAAGAAAAATGGTAAAGTTATGCTAAAAATTATCTTGGGTATAGCAATTGCTTTATTATCTCTTGGTTGTGCTGCAAAAAATGCCACTTATGATCAACACTTTGCTAAATATACAAAGGCGATAAAGCTTACCCCTGAAAACTCCCAGTATTACACTGATCGAGCTGAGGCTTATTTGGAAAAAGGCGACTATGAGGCAGCTGTTGCTGATTACGCACAAGCCCTTATCCTTGAGCCTAGTAGATACATAGGCTCTTCTAAAAAAGAGAAAGAATTGACCCTTGCGGCATACGAGCAAGCCATAAAGCAAGAGCCAAACAATGCAGCGCTCTATATTAATCGCTGCATATTCTACATTCGTGCAAGAGACTATGATTTGGCGTTTGCCGATTTTGATCGAGCCTTAAAGCTTGAGCCAGAAAACGCAGCTAAGTATTATTATGAGCGAGGCCATGCCTATGCAACTGCAAGCAAAGATGATGAAGCAATCGCTGATTTTACACAAGCCATCAAGCTGAATCCTACAGATGCCGACTATTATATTTGGAGGGCTTTAGCCCGTTTGGATAGTGGCAATTATGATTTGGTGATTGCTGACTATTCAGAAGCTATAAAACTTGCTCCTGAAGACGATTACGCCTATAAGTGGCGAGGTGACGCCTACTACGATATAAAGGAATTTGATAAGGCCATTGCAGACTATAGCCAAGCTATAAAATTCAGTGACAAAGATGACACGTTTTTTTATGGAGACTATTATGCTGCTCGTGCAAAAGCCTACTTGGCAAAGGCAAACTATGATGCAGCGATTGCAGACTATGTGCAGGCCATTACTCTTGGTGACTTGTATGTTGTATCTTCACTTTTCACAGAAGCTGAGCTAAATGCAATTATTGCTGCATATACTCAAATAATCAAGCAAGATCCAGCGAATGCAGATTCCTATCGTGAGCGGGGCTCTATTTATGGAGATTTAGAAGAATATGACAAGGCCATTGCAGACTATGAGCAGGCGATAAAGCTTGATCCTGAAAGCGCATATCGTTACTTATTTATCGCTTATTTATATGACGAAATTGGCGAGCATGATAAAGCTATAGCTGCCTACACTAAGGCAATTGAGCTCGCCCCTGAAGATAGTAAAGCGTATTTTTATAATAATCGCATTCATTTCCATATTGAGTACGGTGACTATGAGCTTGCTGCTGCTGATTCTGCCCAAGTGATAAAGCTTGAGCCTGAAAGAGCGCATCGGTATTATAGTGAGTGGGCTTTTCTGTATCATGGGAAAGGCGAATATGACAAAGCTATTGCTGCTTACACTGAAGCAATCAAGCTTGCTCCTGATGATGAGTGGCTAGCTATATACTACAATGATCGTGGCTACGTCTATTATCATAATGATAACTATGATCTAGCTCTTGTTAATTTTACCCAAGCTATAAAAATCGATCCTGAAGAAAAATCATGGTTTTATAATAGCCGTGGTGATGCCTATTTTGCAAAAGACGAGTATGATTTAGCCATTGCAGATTATTCACAAGCTATAATACTGGAGAAAGATGGCTATCATGCTGATGGCTATTATTGCAGTCGTGGGAATGCTTATTTTTCAAAAGCTGAGTATGACAAAGCTATTACAGATTACGAAAAAGCTTTGCAGCTAGCACCAGATAACCAAAGGGCAAAGGCCATGCTGCAAGCAGCATTATATAAGTAAAAGTAGAAAGGAGACCTATAAATGAAAAAGATTCTGATTACGTTACTCGTTGCAATTGCTGCATTGACAGCTTGCAAAAAAGCTGAACAACCAGCTGCTACTGAAGCAGCTACCCCAGAGGCAACTCTGCAAGTGCTGAAAGTGGGCGCTACGCCTGTGCCACATGCTGCAATCCTTGAGCTGATCAAAGATGATCTCAAGGCTGCTGGCGTGGAGCTTGAAATTATTGAGTTCACTGACTATGTTACCCCAAATATCGCCCTCAATGATGGGCAAATTGATGCAAACTTTTTTCAGCATCAGCCCTATTTGGATAGCTTTATAGCAGAACACTCAATGGATCTAGTGTCTTTGGGTGGTATTCATGTGGAGCCACTTGGGCTGTATTCACAGAAAATGACAGAAATAGGCGAGCTTGCAGATGGCGCAACTATTGCTATCGCTAATGACCCTACTAATGAAGGCCGTGCGCTGCTGCTATTGCAAGCTAATGGGCTTTTAACTGTTAATCCAGAGGCTGGGCTTGAGGCTACACCTATTGACATCGTAGAAAATCCTAAAAACCTAAAGTTTAGCGAGCTTGATGCTGCTCAGTTGCCTCGCGTGCTAGAAGATGTTGATGCTGCTATAATCAATGGTAATTACGCTATGGAAGCTAAATTCAACCCTGAAAAAGATGCACTAATCCTTGAAGGGGCAGAATCGCCATATGTGAATATCATCACCATCAAAAAAGGCATGGAAAACGATCCTCGCTTGCAAGCACTAATGACAGCGCTGAAATCAGATAAAGTGAAAACATTTATCAGCGAAAACTATGCTGGCGGCGTTGTTGCAGTGTTCTAATGCAACACCTTGCCTCAATGGACGAAGCCTATCTCGTCACAATCTCTAATAAGGGCACATATAAACGTGCCCTGAAAGAGCTTGATAGTACAGAGATAGGCATTACTACCATGACAGCAGATCAAATTATAGCAAGCTTTCCTGACGGCGTATCAGTGGAAATCACTGCTGCGGGGCAAGCTTGCAGCTGCCCATCTCGCGAAGTATGCAAACATATTGTGATGGCCATCTTGGCCGCGCAAAAAGTCCAACATCAATCGGGCGGGCAGACCACGCCCCTACAAAATGCTGAATCTGCACCTAATTTTGATGCACTTCTTGCTGAAACGGTACAGAGCCTAGAAAAACGTTTCAGCAAAAAGCTCTTCAAAAAAACTATTTTCATGCTGGAGACTGGCGCCACTGCCACAATAGAAGAGGGCACGACGCTAGCTATAGCCCTTAGTAGCGGCTATTCTGTGCATTTCCTTCCAGATACCACTTCCAAATGCAGCTGCAAGGCTCGCGATATCTGTGAACACCGTGCAGAAGCTATTTTACACTACATCAAGCATAGAACAGGCAATTTTCCCGAAGGTTTATTTGATAGAGAACAGACGGATAGTGCTGTGGATATGGATGTTGTCCCATTTATGCTAGATTTTGCTCATCGATTCATGAGCGCAGGGCTTGCGCGCGCATCAGCAGAATATAAGCGTCAGTTTGAACACCTTGCCGTGCTCTGCCATAGCCGCCGCCTAGCAAATCATGAACGCCTATGCAATAGGATCGCTGGCCAGCTTGAATATATGGAGCAGCGAAGCACTTCCTTTAGCACAGGCACACTTCTTGGCTATTTATGTGATTTTATTAATCTCTGTCGTGAGCTGATGGCAGGCCATAACACTAGCGAAATCGTAGGAAGCTTTCGTGATGAATACTTTATGATACCTGATACCACGTTATATGGCCTTGGAGCGGACTCTTGGGAGTCAGTTGGTGGCTATCGTGGTGTGACAGCCTATTTCTACAGCGAAGAGCGCCAAGCGGTGCTCACTTACACCGCTGCTTTGCCTATAGAGCGCGCATCAGATATACAGAGCATGTATCATGGTGAACTATGGGGGATTTCGATTGCTTCTGCTTGCAAAGGTGCTTTGCGTCTGCACAAAGGCAAGCTAAGCCAGCATAATCAGCTCTCAGCCTCAGCTGAAAGCAAGGCGCAAACTATGGGCGGCATATCGTTCACTGCTATAGCGCCGAGTGAGGTGAGCGATTTTTCAACACTGCCCGATATCCTGTGGGGTAGGAAAGATCGCAGTGCGGAGCTTATATTAACAGCGTTCAGTTATGGAGAAGCAGAATTTAACGCCGTGAAACAAACACTCTATCTGCCTGTACGTGATGGGGCAGGGCGAGAACTTATGCTATCAGCAAGATATAAAGACATTGACAAAACCCTTATTGATAATATAAAATCCCTGCATATGCAACCGCAAAAGCGTCTATTGATAAGGCTATACTTGGATGGAGGCGAGATGCGTGCTTATCCCATCTCGCTTATAGGCGATGTGATCATCAGCCTGAGCCTTGATAGCCTGAATGCAGCGAAGACTAGCAAATACTATAATTGGTGAGATATGAAACTAAGCATTAAGAGTATGAAACAGACTGAGCCTATCATTCAAGCGATTAATCAGCATCCATTTGTGCAGGAGCTGATGGCTGGCACACTGGCTCGAGACAAATTCACATTCTATATCACACAAGATAAGCTTTACTTGGCTGATTATGGCCGTGCACTGGCGGCTATCGCTGGTAGGCTTTATGATCCTGAACATATAAGCAGCTTTCTAAGCTTTGCCAATGATTCAATGACTATGGAGAAGGCGATGCATGCTAGCTTTTTGCATGATGTCCCGCCAGCTGCTATCTCACCTACATGCACGCTTTACACAGCATATATTGCAAGGCAACTAGCCTTTGAATCAGTGGAAGTGTGCGTGGCTGCGGTGCTTCCATGCTTTTGGATATATAAAATGGTGGGCGATTATATTATAAAGCATCAGACCAAGGCTGATAACCCATACCAATCATGGATCGACACATATAG
>JAITWL010000242.1 GCA_031285285.1 Deferribacteraceae bacterium
GCACAATAGAGCCTGAATTATCTTGGGAAAACGGCCGCTATCGCGCAATTGATGGGCTGTTTTGCGAAGTCATATCCGAAAAGCAAGGTGTAATCAAAGCACGAAAAATTGCAAGAGAAGACTACTTCTTCATAGTCTCGGATGGCACAAACTATGCTCACGGCAGGACAATCAAAGAAGCACAAGAGGAATTGATATATAAAATCTCAGCTCGAGATACATCAGCCTTTGCTGAATGGGGCTTGCAAACGATGCTAAGCTTACAGGAGGCTATCCTTAGCTATCGCCGCATCACAGGAGCTTGTAAAATTGGCGTGGAACACTTTCTCCAAAGCTTAGAAACTATACCTGAGCACTTAACTGTTAACGAAGTGATAATTCTAAGCAAAGGGCAGTATGGAAATGAAACATATAGCGAATTTTTCGCTACGATAGGGAAAAAGGCGCATGAGTAGCTTGCATACGCTTTTATCTTCAGCTTTTTTGGCGCGCAATGAGGATGATTTTTACACTGCCTTTGCTGCGCTCTTGCTGCGCAGGGGATTCAGCAGATTTACTATCTGGGCTGTGGAAGGCGGCACGCTTTGCAAGCCTGTTGGTGGTATGAATGGCATAGAGCATGGGCTATTCGATATCTATGATATTGGCTACAGCGGCGAAGAGCTTGGCTTTGTAGGCGAATTTATGCTGCAATCTTTTGATGAAAGCTTTCCTGTCTATGCAGGCGTATTTTGTCGCGACGATGAACGTATGAGTCTTGCAATTAGCTTTCATGAGCCTATTAAGGATTCTAGCTATCGCTTTGCCCTTGCGTTAGCACCATTCGCGGCTACACAGACCGCAAGAATGAAAGCAGCAAGTCGTCAGCTAGAATTATTTGTTGACTATCAAAAGAAACTTGATTTTATTAAAGACAGTGGTGTGATCTTTCGCCCATTATCACGTAATGATGCAATAATGAGCGCGCTCAATTACTTTGCTGATGCCTTCCATGCAGAGGCGGCTTGTGTCATCATCGCAAAAGAGGGCTTCTTCGCTGGCACAGGCTTATCGTTGGTAGACCCAGCCAAAGCTATCTTCATAGAAGATATGCCTCTATTGCACTATTTGCAAAAGCATACTGGCACACGCTATGTTAATGAGAATATCAGCTCGGAAAAATTTAACATAGCAAATATTTTCCTAGTGCACGATCCATTATCAGAGGCGACTTTTGCGCTTTTTAATATTTCAGGCGATATAGTGCCTGATAGAGAGCTTTCCGCGCTGATTGCGCACTTGATCTCAATAGCCATAGAGAATGCAGCCCGCCATGAGCAGCAAATGCAGCTTAGGATAGAGCAAGCAGAGATGGAACAGACAGTGGCCGTTATAGAGCGTTTTGTGCGCCATGAGATAGCTATAGATAGCCCATCTATATGTGCGCATGGTGTCAATTACCCCGCCAGGAGCACTGGTGGCGATTATTCCACAATAGTAGACACTGAGGACTACACATTCATGTGCCTAGCTGATGTTTGCGGAAAAGGCTTTTCTGCAGCCACACTCACAGTGATGCTCTCTACAGTGATCGAGCTAGGTCGGCATGATTATCGTGATGTTGTGGAGATAGCAGATGATGTTAACCATTATTTGCTGGATAAAAATTTCAGCGGTCGCTTTATCACAGGCTTCTTTGCCTATTTTGATAAGCAAACGAAGCTTTTGAGCTATGTATCCTGTGGCCATGAGCCAACTCTGCTCATGCGCGCTGGCGAATTTATCGAGCTGCATTCGCGCAATGTGCCATTGGGCGTGTTGGAAGAAGCGTATGAAGTTAAAGAAGTAGAAATCAAGGCTGGCGACTTGCTATTTATTTACAGCGATGGAGTGATCGAATACATATCGCATGACAGCCTAAAGGCGCAGCTTGCCACGCTAAGCAATATGTCACCCAAGCAGATTACTCATTCACTATACACAAAGCTGGTGAGCGATCCTATAAACCAACGGGATGATTTCACTTGTTCTGTAATTAAGTTTTAAAATAAGGGAGCTTTATGTATTATTCAACACAATATTCATCCCCTGTAGGCGTGATGACGCTTGCATGCCATGCAGACAAGCTTGTGGGCTTGTGGATAGAAGGGCAGAAGTATTTTGGATGCAGTGTATCCCAGAAAATGTTTGCAAAAGATGATATAGCTGTTTTTGATGCTACGAAAAAATGGCTGGATAGGTATTTTGCAAAGGCAAAGCCATTAATCACAGAATTACCACTAGCTCCCAGCGGTAGCGCATTTCGCCAAGCAGTATGGCAAATATTATGTGGAATACCATATGGTCAAAGCCTTAGCTATGGCGATATTGCAAAGAAGCTAAATAAAAATAGTGCTCAAGCTGTGGGCGGAGCGGTAGGCCACAATCCTATATCCATTATAATCCCCTGTCATAGGGTTCTAGGAAAGGATGGTAGCTTGACAGGATATGCTGGTGGACTTGATGTAAAAGCGAAATTGCTTGAGCTAGAAGGCTTTACAACTAGCGTTTCCTTATAGTGAATCCACAGATAAAATTCTAAATAATACTATGTATATCCCTTGATTTTTTCATATCAGATCTATATAATTAGATAATCAAGTGAGCACAATTGGGGGATTCTTATGAAGAGACAGATTTCATTTAGGATGAAATTACTATTACCAATAGTTTTGACAGCTATTTTGGCGTTTTCTGTGATAAGTGTTGTGATATACAAGATCACTTATAACGAAATTGATTCATTAGCCAAAGAGAGTATATGGAATCTCACCTATCGACAGGGAAATATCACTAAGAACACACTTGAAAAAGCTATAACCACAATTGGGCTGATTAATGATGGTGCAGTTGGTTTCACTAATAATCCTGCAGTGACAAGGCAGCGTGTGCTTGATTATCTACAAAAGACTATGGATGGCGCTAGCCCTGAAGTGTTAGGCACTTACATAGTATGGGATGCTGGAGCCTTTGATGGTGCAGAGGATCAATTTGCTCCATATGTCAGCCGCAATGGTGGAGGCTTTGAGCAATCAACTATCACAGACCTTGAGCAGCCTTGGTATACAGCCACTAAACAAAGCAACAAGCTAAATATATCAGATATATGGGATGTGAATGAAGGCGTTGGCATTATCAGTGTATCTATGCCAATGGCTATAGATGGTAAGAATGTTGGTGTGGTGGGTGTGCATATTGACACATCTGTGATTGATAAAGTATTCAAATCTGAGAAGATCTACACTAGTGGCTATATGTTCTTAGTGGCGCCATCTGGCATAATGACAGTGCACTTATCCAAGCCTAATGTAGGCAACCCTACGCCTGTGTATAAAGACCTCAAGCCTTATATGGATAAGCGTGAGCCATACTTTGTGGAAAAGCTTGCCACAGCCACTGGAATACTTTCATACACATTCTATGCACCTATACAAATAGGCGAGACTGATTATGTCTATTATCCTGGGCTTAGCGTGCCAAAGCATGAAATCTTTGCTGCTATGAATAAGATTAAGTTATTGATGCCAATTATCGCAATCATCTCTATCATTGTGTTCACAGTAGTAGTAATCCTACTTTCGCGCATGCTGATGAAGCTTTTAGGCGGTGAACCTGAGCAAATATCTGAGCAGGTACATATGGTTGCCCAAGGCGATTTGACAGTCGATATACCACTGCGGGGAGAGGATACCACAAGCCTTGCATATGCTGTCAATAATATGGTCTACACACTCAATACTATGGTGAGCCATACTAGAGATATATCTGTCACATTGCAAGGCTCAAGCGATGCACTCTTAGCCAGTGGCGACAAACTCTCTAGTAGCACTGCTGAGCAGACGGCCTGTGCTGGTCAGATAACCACAGCCTCCACAGAGATGTTTTCTGCCACAGAAGCGATATCAAAATCGCTCACAGAGATTGCAAGCTTTTCCCAGCAGACAATAGAGCAGGTGGTATCAGGCCGCAGCTCTGTAGATAGCTCTATGCAGGAGATTGAAAAGATTAAAG
>JAITWL010000261.1 GCA_031285285.1 Deferribacteraceae bacterium
GATTAATCCTAGATTGCGGGTCAAGCCCGCAATGACGCAACTTTTTCGTTTCATGACAAGTCTATTGTGAGGCTCATGCGTTGCCAATCCAGCGTTCCCAATAATTGTCGGCCAGAGGCCATCATAATCCTGAATCCTAGATTGCTTCGCAGAGCTCGCAATGACGAAGGATAAAGGCATATTTTATTGGGAAGTGAAATTATATCATGCCACTTGCGGTGGCTTAGAAAATGGATTAAAATGGAGAAGCAAAACTAAGGAACATAAAGCTTTATAAAATGAAAAAGAAAGTTAGCATTGGAGCACTTCTGGCGATATTATTAATTGCTGGGGCAATTGGTGGCTGGCAGCGCTATCGCGAAGCTCAGCTATCTTATATGGTTGGGCAAATGATTTTGCTTGGCTTTCGTGGCACTTCGCCTGATGATGACGCTGTGCGCGGCATTGCAGACGATATTCGGCTTGGCAAAATTGGTGGGGTGATATTATTTAATATAGATGTGGAGATGCGTAATGCTGGGCTAGCTGGCGACACAAGAGATGCTCAAATAATATCACGAAACATCATTGATGTTGCTCAAGTGCAAAAATTAAATGAATTTTTATCAAAAGCAGCGCTAGACGCTGGTCGCCCGCCATTATTTATATCTATTGATCAAGAAGGCGGCCGTGTGGCACGCTTACTGCCGCAGCATGGTTTTGATTTTGTAATGCCATCAGCGCAAGAGCTGTCAATGATACCATCAGAAGTAATTTACGATAAGTATAAAGAACTAGGGCTAAAGCTGCATGGTTTGGGCTTTAATGTGAATTTTGCACCTGCTACAGATGTGAATGTAAATCCAGATTCGCCAGCTATTGGCGCACTGGGGCGCTCGTATTCAGCTGATGCGAAACTTGTGACCGAATATGGGCGCATGGCAGCAGGCGGATTATATGATGCAGGCATAATTTCATCATTCAAACACTTTCCTGGACACGGCAGCGCAGGCACTGACACACATGCAGGCCTAACAGATATAACTAACACTTGGCAAGAATATGAATTGGAACCATATACAGCGATACCAGACAACACAATGGTTATGGTGGCGCACGTGCTTAATAAAAGGATTGATCCAACATACCCAGCAACATTATCACACAAAACAGTCAATGAGTTATTACGTGAAAAATTAGGCTTTCAAGGCGTTGTTATCACTGACGATCTGCAGATGGGCGCAATCTATGATGAATATGGCTTTGCTGAATCTTTGCGGCTTGCCATATTGGCAGGAAATGATGTTTTGCTATTTGGAAATAATTTACAGTATACAGAAAATATTGGGCGACTAGTGCACGAAGAAATCATGAAGATGGTGCATAATGGCGACATTCCACGATCAAGGATTCAGGAATCTTATGAGCGGATTATAAAATTGAAGGATCATGTCAATCCTCACTGATTTTGATCTGATGGCCGCTGTTCCAAGAAGCTGTTTTTAAATATTCATCAATGATAGCCGCGTCCATACCTGCATCTTTATATCCAAAGCGAGCTTTGGTGATTGATAATTCCTTTAGCTGTGGTGCTTGCTCAAGCACAGGGGTGAAATTATCGAGAGTTAGATTGATGGTGTAGTTACCATAGCTAGTATACCCAAGAAGCTTATTGACAAAGAGTAAGCCTTCAAGATTGAAACTCTTGCTTATATTGCTAAAGCCATTGCCAAGTGCAGCTGAATTTTTTTGAAATGCAGCATATGTTGCATCCAGATTGATGTTGAAATGCTTTGCTGCATCTATCTTTATGCTCTCATCTAGTAAAGTAAGATTATCGTAGCCTCGCTCATACAGCGGATTGTCTTTGTCAGCTGTGTTTGGCTTGCGCCTTTGCGACACTTTGATATTTAAAGCTTTGCTCTCAAAGCTTTCAGGCTGTGTCTGCACTTTTATATTGAATTGAAGCTTAGAGTCAGTGATAGCCTCCCCTCGAACCATTGCCCCAGAAGAGTTTGCATTATATACCCGCAGCGAAACACCATCCTCAACAAGCGTTGCATCAAAATTTTTGATGGCGCGCGCTGTGAATGGTGCATATAAGAAGTATCCTGCAAATTCTTCTGGATAGATACTATACCACCTACTACCACGATACGTGATATAAGCCTGCTCCTGCATTGCCTCTGCAAGGAAGTGGACAAAGCTTATAAAGTCTACGCGCTCTAATGTGACACTATTCAGCTGAAAATCCACTGATTTAAACTGATGACGGAATAAGGTATCTCTCTGTGGCTTATACTTCAAGCCTTTCACAGAAATATCTGTCAGCCAGCTTTGCATATCAAGCTTATTCAGCTCCAAGGCATCTAGCGAAAATGTGTCAGAGCTGATCCCACCGATTGATAGATGGCTAAAGCCCATGCCTTGTGCTGTTTCAAGAAGTTTCGTAAGATTCAAGCTCCATGCTTTATTGTGCACTTCGTATTTGATAAGCTCGCCATCAACGCAGCCATCGTTCTCACCTTCAACATAATCGCCCTCGCACATGGTCTCTTCCTCAGCCATATAGCGCTCTTCGGTGAGGCCACCTTTGATATCTGCACCAAGCTGGTGGATTGCCGCAAATAGGCCAGACAAATCACTTGTCTCAGCTTTGATATAGGCCACCTTGAGCCTACCTTTTCTGATATCTAGCAATTCTATGCGCCGTTCATCACTAATGATCAGCTGTGCAATTGTGAAACCTTTATAGTGCACATTTTTGATAATAGTTTTATCAGCGCGGCTCTCATAATCAGCATTTGAAAAAGTCATGCTGATGCTGGCGCAGAAATCTGTGATCATATCGGC
>JAITWL010000337.1 GCA_031285285.1 Deferribacteraceae bacterium
GTTTCCATAATTCCGTCATTGCGAGGCTCATGCGTTGCCAATCCAGCGTTCCTAATAATTGTCGGCCAGAGGCCACATAATCCTGAATCCTAGATTGCTTCGCAGAGCCTCGCAATGACAAAGGATAAAGGCAGATTTTATCAGGAATTGGAATTATATATTGCCGCATTGGATTAATGCGGGCGACCGAGGTCGGTCACCCCTACAATTCGTGACAACAATAACAAAATTTTAAGATTAGAATAAACAGAAAAGGAGTATCCCCAGAATGTCTAAGATTTTTGCAGATTCTATGAATCTTCATCAGGATCAGGCTCGTATTCTTTTTGATTATTACCGCAAGGCGGCAGAAAAAATCGTTGGTGAAGAGCGAGAGCTGGAGCGTTCTATTGAGACAGCTAAATCTGAAATAGCTGTGGCTGCACAGGAAAAGGCCAAGGCCAAGCTGATTGCTGGCGTTATCCCAGCTGTTGGCGTGGTGCTTGCGATCATTATTTTCTTTGCTCATCTCGCGGCTGGAAGCATAGCTGTGATGGTGGGTGTGGTCATTTGCCTTGCAGGGCTTGGCTATGGCTTTCTTTCTATCAAAAAAGCTGATAAGACTACAACAGACAACGAATCCAAGATTCAAGCTTTCACTGAGGCTCATCGCGATATTCGCCGCGATTATAGCGTAAAAAAGCTAGGACTTGTGTATGTGCCTGTGGCCACTAAAGTGCCTTTTGAAGGCAAGAGCTTTGCTGTGGATCATAGCGGACAGGTGCAGGAGGCAGCATTTCGGATGTCAGCTGTGCACCAGCCAGATGAGCTATTGAAAGGGCTTGCCACGCTAGAAGAGACCATCGCCAAAGTGCCATTCGTTGAGAGCACACAGGATTCTGAGGATGTGGACACTTCCAATTATTCGACCTCTATGCAGCGTGTCAAGCTGCATGATTATATGGGCAATGTGGATAGGCAGATTCGCAATATTCACTACTTGCTAAATGATAGCGACACAGTGGCTTTTTCGCTGCCAGTGATTGCTCCTATGAGTGATATGGCACGCTTCTTGGCTGAGTATGCCACTGATAAGCCTGATAGGCCAGTGCTTCCAGTATTTGATATCAATTTTCAGGATAAGTTAGCTTCATTTCATAGCCTGAATGATATGCGCAAATCTTTTGAAAAAAATACTAACGAAAATCAGATAGTCTACTTTAAAAAGCTGACAAACCGCATTGCCGAATCAGTGCAATTGCTTGGTAAGGCCAAGATGGCTAGCTCCAATAAAGTGATCGATTATGCTGATATGATCCTCTCCACAGTGCTGAAAGCCTCATTCAATCAATACTCACCAGCGCTTGAGGCCGAAGAGATCGAACGCATACGCTCAGCCAGCTTTGATTATCAAGATTCGATTGATGATTACACTCCATTTTCACTGAAATCTAGCTCTCGTGTGAAATATGATCTGCTCTCAGCGGCATGGATAGCTGAGGATCAATCGCGCACTGCCATGCCCTTTGGCATGCATCAGATTCAAGAAGAGGTACTCGCGCCTGTGATCCAGTCGCTTATGGCTGAAAATCGCGTGGAGCGGCTTAAAATTTACAATAAAATCAAAGATCAAAAGATCGACTATCTCAACCAATGGCATCGCGATATAGAAGATTTCTATGGCCGCAACCGCGCTGAGGCAGCAGATCTGATCAATAGGATGCGTGAAGCCTATGCCGATTACGTACGTTGCCTAAGCACATACAAAGCGCTGCAAGAGACGCAAGACTCATTGAAAAAGACCCAGAGCCTTGATGATGCAGAGGTGCAGCAGCAGACGCAGGCTGCTGAGGTGATAGCGGGCTTTGAGCTGCAAGCGCAACAATTCCGCCAGAAGCAAGAAGATTTTGCCGCCTTTATGGATAGGCTCAAAGAGAGCATAGATGAAAAAGCCGCCCAATTTGGCTATATTCCATATTATGAAGCTACTTTGCGCGATAATGAATATCGTGATATGGCTCGCTCAACGCAAGATTTGCAGGCGCTCGACCCACGCAGAAAGAAGCTGCTAGCGCTGAATCCATATGTAGCCAAGCATGCTAAGCTGCCGCCATTGCCAAATGTTGAGCAGAGTATGTATGATGATTTCGCTATAGACTTGCTCCAAGAGGCGCAAAATACTGATGCGGTGAAGGAGTAAAGCTATGGCTGATTTTACATTCGATGTAGACACAAGTCCTATGGCGAGATCTGTGGATGGCGTGAGCAGGCATGTGGGCGGCGTGACACAAGCTGTGGTATCAATGGAAGCAGCCGTCATTGCAAGCGAGCGTGCAGCTTCGCAGGCCATCTGCCGCAATGTTGATGCTGGCTTTTACACTCTGGTGAAATCGCAGATTAGCCAGAAGGCTGTGGCAGCCTATGCTGAGATGTCAAGCGAGCAGCTTTCGCTGCTGCAAATGGCGAAGGCGCTTGATAACATACAGCAGCAGATGGAGAGCGACTTTCATATGATCGCCCGCCGATATAATAAGCTCTTCCAATCGCTCAATAAGGCGCTTGAGATGCGAGTGACCGAATTAGATCGCCCTGCTATGCAGCTTGCAGAGATTCGCAAAAATATAGTATTCGATAAGCTCAAAGATTCAAGTGCTATCAATTTTAGTGTCACCTCCGAAGCCTTGCCTATAGCACAGATGGCAATCACTAGCAAGATGAAGCAGAATACTAGAGATACTATGCAGAGCTTAGCTGGCTATATTGATGCTGGGCACGTATATACAGAATCTGTGAAAGGCATGCTTGCGAGCCAGCCACAGGCAGAGCCTTGTGCTAGCCATATAGCGGCTGTCCTGCTAGAGACAGATAGCTTATTGACTGCAAATGAGCAGATCGATAGCGTGATCACGGCGCAGGCCGAGGCATGGCAGGCCACAGCGCCGCTAGTATCAGCTCTTAGCCAAGCTAAATCAAGCCTAGATTGGCAAGCTAATAGCGAAGAGGACAAAGCGGCAACTCGTAGCGAATTTATGGCACTCTGCGAAAAAGAGGTAGCAGGTGATGAGCGCATAGCCAAAGAAATAGCGAGGCTCTTTGATGCCTCAGCTTGGGAGGCTATAAAATGAGCTATAGCGAATCCTACACAGGCTCAGTGCATTATTCTGGCTCAGCGCATTACTCCTACCCAAAAAGTGACTCTGGTGGCAGCGGCACTGTACACTATAGCGGCTCTGTGCCAGTGTATATCACTATCAATGTGAATACTGAGCCTTTTGATAATAGCGTATATCATCTGAATCACAATGTGGATGGGCTTGGTAACTCTGTGGTGGCGATGCATGCTGCCCAGTGCGCGGCTATCCAGCAGACAGCAGAGGAAGTGTCTGCCTCGCTGATAAATGGCTTTTATGGGCTTATCAATACTGAGCTTTCGCAGCAGTTACAAGCCCTTGATAGCGCAATGAAGGCTAATTTTGGCCTGATTCAGCAGCAAGCCCAAGCTATGGATAACACTCATAACATGCTGGCAAATGATTTCAACCGTATCTCTTCGAGATATATGAAAATTTTTGATGATCTTGATAATGAATGCTACAAACGCATCTATGAGCTTGATAAGCAAGCTTTTAAGCTAGCAGAGCAATCGAAAGACCGTTTTAGCGTAGGTCAGAGCGACACTTCTGCTATGAATATGCTATCTGCTGAGGACACAGCAGTGTCAAAGGCGCTATTGATGCTTGCTACAGCGAATAGGAAGGCGCTTGACTTTATCAAGTCTTTGCGAGCCTATATTACGCAGGAGCAAGATATGAGCGAGCTGGTGAGCTCTATACTTGCAGAGGATACGCTTGATGAAGCCGCAACGCTATATCTGCCAGCGCTATGCGTGGAAAGCGAAACTCAAGAGTATTTTCTGCCAACTGTTGATGAAGCAGGAAAAGCTGCTATCATCAATGCGCTTAGCCAATATGCAGCTTCGGCTAATTGGCAGACAATCAGTGCAGAGGAAAGAGCCACACTTAATAGCGAATTTAATAAAATAGCAGAGGCCGACTTTGCCGCTGCTGGCGATGAGCGAGTGTTTCAGACAATGTTGCAGCTCTGGCAGGGTGCGGAGCTTAAAGGAGTATCCATAAATGAATGAAATAAAAGAAATCCGAGTTGGAGAATCAATATTAGGTCTTAAAGATAATCTTGTGAAATCAGCTATTTTGCCCAAATCTTCTAGCGAGCTGGAGCGGGATGTGCAGATTCAGGGCAATGTGAATATTGAAGGGGCTGTCTATGCGAGGCAGCTAGTGATAGATAGCGGCCCTGCTGAGTTTCAAGGGGCTGTGTATGCCCATAATGAGCTGCATATCAAGAATGATGCAAGCGATCAGATAGTATTTAAAAAGGCTGTGGCCTCTTCTGGCTCGGTGGTGTCGATTTTATTAAGTGGCAAGGCGCTCTATGGTGCAGATATCAATGCTGCAAGTGTGAAGCTCAAAAATTGCTTCGTGGCTGGAAGCATTTTTGCTAATGAGATACAGCTTGAGGATTCGATAGTGTTAGGCGGCTGTTTTGCATCTAAAGAGCTAACAATTCATAATTCTATCGTGGGCACATTCAATGCCCCTGAGGTGAAGGCTGGCGGTTGCAACTATCTGCTTTATCCCACAGCCTTTTCTGTGGAGCCTATGGCCTGCTTGCCAGGCACAGAGTTTTATAATATCACGCTGGCCGATCTGGGCTCGTTATATAAGCAAGAGGCTGAAAAGCCCAACACTGGCAAGATTCGCCTAGATATAGAGGCCGATTCTCAGCGCACAGTGCTAGTGGCCGAAGATGACACTAAGACGCTCTTGCATAGCTATTCTGTGGCATCAAGAGTGTTGGTAAGCGATATGGTGAATCTGGAAAATTTTGAGAATCACTTCCTGATCATCTCAGCTGGGCTTGGCTCTCAGATATTGCGCACTTATTCATTGCATAAGGCCGATGGCAGCAAAAGCGAAGACTTGACGCTCAATAATATTGCAGCTTTCTTCTTTGAGCTGCTACGAGGCACAGTGCAGATAAGCGATTTGAGCGGCGCAGTGTCGTTTGATGAGCTGCGACAGAAATATATGTGAAATGGTGATCGGATGTGATCTAGGAAGAATACTGATTGACTAGGATTCAAAAGCTATGTATAATAAGCAGCGATTATATAGGTTTTTTGAATCCTAGTCATGAGGAAGAAAGATGGCAACTTCGTTTAAATATCTACACAACACAACTATATCTCGTGAAGACATAGTTGCAGTGACAGAAGGCAGAAGGCTAGTCGTTCCTACAGGTTCCGTTTTCCCTCATCAAACAATAAAACCATCTGTTTCTCAGCTTGATAATTCTTCAAAAGAGGAAATTGATAAATTTCTAGAATCTTTTTTTGAAGGTTGATGTGATTCAGATATTCCAAGACCTTGATCAACCAAAATTCAAAAGAATGATAGATTATTATTTTCGATATTTTATATCAACGGAAGGTAAGTATTCTATCATAGCAGGGACGAGAGATTATCAGCAATGTTTTGATATGATGCAATGCTTATTGAAAACGTTTGATAATGAATACATTAGCAAAATAAGTACAAATGGTGATGTGGATACAGTTGAGAAGAATTTTTATGGTATTATCGCAGATATTCAATTGGAATATATCAAAAAGTTATCCATAATTGAGCCTGCAAATAAAGCAAATATAAAGAAGCAGTTAGCAGAAATTCTTGCTCAAAGTGCTGTTGATAGGATTTCAAGATTACATAGCCTTATTATTAAACTTGATCAAACACCACAGGATTCGAAAGAAATTTTACCAATAACAAACTTCTTTAGTAAACTTCATCTATTTCTAGCATTAATAGATTTTTATCTTGAATTCTATAAGAGCAAAGAGCCAAAGAAGCATGTTGCTACTTTTGATTCATTTACAATGGAATTTCATATGGCATTAACACATTTTGTTTATGCACATCAATGTTTTTTAGAGAACCCTTCCTATTATATAAACATGAATATAGATAGAGCTATAAAGCACCTTGATAGGGCTTCATTTGACATTATAAAAATAGTGATTTCTTCTATATTGCTTACAAATCCTGTAAAAGAATTGTTTAAAGAACTCCTTAAAATAAGACAGAATGAGTTAAATGACTTGTCAGGCGACATCGCATTGCGGTTAAATTCATATCTTAATTGGTTAAAGCAGGCAAAGTATAAAAGTATACAAACGGCTATTGCCATAAACGATCAATTTGTAAAATCTTAGTAATTTATCTTAATTATAGGTAGACCATGAAAGACATGCAGAACCAGCCAGACGGACGGCAGATTGATATTGACCAAGTAGGGATAAGGGATATCGTTTATCCTGTGACTGTGAAAGACCGCAGCAAGGGCTCTCAGAGCACTGTGGCGACTATTAGCATGAGTGTGAATCTGCCGCACCATTTCAAGGGCACGCATATGTCGCGCTTTGTGGAGGTGCTGAATAAGCATCGTGATAATATCAGCACCACAAGCATTCGCGAGATCCTTACAGATATGCAGAAGAGCCTAAATGCCGATGAAGCGCATCTGGAGATGAGTTTCAAGTATTTTATTGAGAAGAAAGCGCCAGTATCAGGCCAGAGCGCACTGATGGACTATGATTGCACCTTTAAAAGCGCTCTCTGTGGCGATAAGAAAGATTTGGTGATGACTATCCATGTGCCAGTGCTGGCTCTCTGCCCCTGCTCCAAGGAGATATCAGCCTATGGAGCGCATAACCAGCGCAGCATAGTGTCAATCAGTGTCCGCACGAGTAGCCTTGTGTGGATAGAAGAGCTGATTGAATACGCCGAAGGCGCAGCCAGCTCGCCTATATATGCCCTATTAAAGCGCGAAGATGAAAAATATGTCACTGAAAAATCCTATGAAAATCCCGCCTTTGTGGAAGATATTGTGCGCAATGCCACCGAGATGCTTGATAAAGATGAGCGCATCATCTGGTTTGAAGTATCAAGCACCAATATGGAATCTATCCACAATCACAATGCATGGGCTGTGATACGGCGAGATAAGCGATCTATGTCTTGACATTAAGTCATTTAGTTTTGTATATTAACACTAAAATAGTATGGATACACAATTATGCCGCATAGTCCTTTTTTATCAATATTAGGTGTTGGGCTTATAGGGTTTTCGCTATATATTGGGCTGATCGTGTCCAATTTTCAGGGTATGGGCGCGAATGTACAGAGCAATTTTTTGTTTCATAATATAGGCGTAATTGTCAGCTGCCTTATATTATATTTTCTTGCCAAGCGTAAGATACATCATAAATATCTATCATTTTTTATTGCCATCGCGGCGGCATTTTGTATTTTACTTCCATTTCTTGCGGGAGAGAGCATCGGCATACCTTTTCAAGGGTTGGGAGCTTTGGTGGTTGCCTCTAGGGCAGTTTTTGCGGCAGTTGGTTTTCTCTTGTTGTATAGCACTGTGCCAGCAGGGCGGGAAGGCTTCTTCATTGCCCTCGTTCTCGCAGCTTATGATCTATTATGGACGCTCCTTTCTCCATTGCTGGGGCTAGTCTCACACATGACCTATCTTTACTATATCTGCTGCTGGATGGTAGGGGTTGCAGGGATTTTATTTGCTGCAACAAATAAGCAAGAATTACCGCAAGATACATCAGCTGTGAGTCGCCAAACATTGCAGCTATTTGGGCTTATTTTTCTATCAGCTTTGTGTGGGTTTCTGCTAATAGGCATAATGCTTGATGCGCCTGTCGTGGTAGGCTTGTTGCTTGATGTGTCGCAGCCGAAATTTTCAATACAGCTGCAACCAACTGGTGCGCTATATATTGCCTTGCTTCTGTGCTTCCCATTAGCAGGCAGGCTTCTTGATAGGCGTCCTGATAGAGCGATCATCATGTGCATTGCGGCTGTTGCCACTGTTACCATATTGAAGCTCATAAATATTGATAGTAAATTATTAGGCTATTTGCTTGATCTTGTTCGGCTTTTCTTCTGGATTAGTGCTCAGACAATTGTAGCAAAGCTCTTTCGAGGGCGGATGGTGCTAATATTGTTGATTATTGCGGTCTATCTGCTGCTACCTATGCAGTTTGTCGGCGTTGCTCTGCGCAGTGTGCCGCTGATAGCGCCATTAGTCGCCGCTGTGGTGATCATATGCCTATTCTTTGCCCGTCGCCAGCTATTGGCTAC
>JAITWL010000071.1 GCA_031285285.1 Deferribacteraceae bacterium
ATAGCTGCCCATCGGTAAGACGGCTTTTAAAATAACAAGCAGGCAGTCCAAAAGCACTAGGCTTAATAGCAAGATAAAATATACGCTACGCACATGCTCATTTTCTTTGATGAGGCTTGAAAGAGCATTCACACGCGCGAGATAGTCGATGCTTGTGTTCTTTTCGATGCGGCTGGTTTGATTGGCAAGATTTTCATTAAATTGAGCCATGCTAGTGTCAAATGTGGCTCTATCCTGTTGAAATTTTGCATCTTGCGCGGCTATGCTTTCTTCCACCCTGCGTGCCTGCTCCAAGATATCGGCATAACGCCCACGCTGGCCGGAATAGCCAGTGCTAGTACCGCAGGATTGCTGAACGCGCTCGCCACCAATATATTCAAAGTAGATACTTTCTTTCACAACACCGCTGGCCTCATTTGTGCGTAGCTCATAGAGGCAGGTCAAAAGTAGACGTTCTTTTGTGATTGTCTCATATTGGATATCTAATTTTTCTTCTTCGGCCAAAAGCAGGCGATATTCGAGCGAGTCTCGCTGCTCTTTCTCATAGGCAGACACAAGCGCTTGATACTCTGCCTCATGCGTCGCCTCAGCTTCTGCATATATGGATTCATTAAAGATAAATAAAGTCAAAGGATGCGACATCACCATGCCCAAAATGATAGCAATGCAGACCCGCGCCATTAACCCAGCATAAAATTTGATATTGCCATGCAGCACAGATTTATAAAGCGTGGATACCAAAAGCCTATCAATAGATAAGATGATAAGCGACCACACTAGCCCCACAAAAATGTATACATAAGGGGTCTTAATAAAGGTAGATGCCGCATACGAGGATGCAAAGAAGCTAAGCATTGCAGGGATGAGGACTGTCGTGCCGAGGCCGATATATTTCGTCCGCTCTGTGCGAGAGAGCATACTGCCCTCTTCGATCAGCTTTGCATCAGCTCCTGAAAGCCATAGAAAAAGATTCCCAATATTTTTTGTTATTTTCATAATCACTCAAACTCCATATGCATGGTAATCGATCCCCCCATTTTGTCAAATGAAATTTTTTAGTCATTACTTTTCTTAAAAACGCAGTGAAAGCGACAATATTTTTCTTAAAAACGCAGAATAACTTGCTTGATAATTTCATAAAAACGTAGTATTATATTCATGGAGGCTACAAAGATGTACAGAAAAGCTATGACTGCGCTTCTTACATGGAAAATTAGCCCACGCCGAAAGCCGCTTGTATTGAAGGGCGCAAGGCAGGTTGGTAAAACATGGCTAATGCGTGAATTTGCGCGAACTGAATATGATGATTCGCTGTATATAAGTTTTGATAGGGATGCTGATGCTTTCAAGATATTTGATAATATAAAAGATCCCAAGCTAATCATAGAGCGATTAGGCTTAGTGCGTGGAAAAACCATCCTACCTGAGAAAACGCTTATTATTTTGGATGAGATTCAAGACTGCCCTAATGCGCTTGGTAGCCTAAAATACTTCTGTGAAGATGCAAATGAATATCATATCATAACCGCAGGAAGCTTACTTGGCACCTATCTTGCCGAGCCTATGTCTTATCCTGTGGGGAAAGTAAATCTGCTAAATATCTATCCGCTGACTTTTGACGAATACTTAGCTGTTGCAGATGCAGGTATGTATCAATATTATAGCTCAATTCAATCAAGCAAGGATTATGTTTCTGCATTTCATGAGAACATGCTGGAGCATTATAAAAAATATCTAATCATTGGTGGTATGCCAGAATGCGTCCAAAGCTGGGTAAGTAATGCCGCACCTGAAGAAATTGACACAATTCAAGAAGAGATCATTTCTTTGTATGAACATGACTTCACTAAGCATAGTGGCAAAGTAAATAGTGGGCGTATATTGCAAGTGTTTCGCAGTATTGTCCCTCAGCTTGCAAAAGAGAATAACGAAAAATTTATGTATGCAGCAATTGCTAAGAGCGCAAGGGCTAAAGACTTTGAAGATGCTATTGAGTGGTTAGTTTCTAGCGGCATAATATATCGTATTTTAAATATATCTAAAAATGAATATCCCCTCAAAGCCTATGAAATGCTAAATTATTTTAAGTTATTCCTAATGGATGTAGGGCTTATAAAGCATATTGCACGGCTTAGTAATAAATCTATTTTGCTTTCAGAAGCCTTCCCATTCAAGGGGCAGTTGACCGAGAATTATGTTTTAGAGCAGCTATTGCCATTGTTGAATTACTCACCATACTATTATGCATATTCACAAGATCGCGAAATAGACTTCGTTATTCAGCATGAAGAAGCCATTATCCCCATTGAGGTGAAGTCGAGCGCAAATAAAAACGCCATTAGCTTCAAAAGCTATCTTGCTAAATATAAGCCAAAAGCTGCAATTCGCTTTAATACCAATGAGTATTTACATAATGGAGCATTCACAAATATCCCACTTTATTTTGTTGGTAAATTATTTGAGCTGATTTAGAAAACTACTGCAACTATCCTCCACTCAGCATCCTATATTGCAGTGCCTCTGCTACATGTGCGGCGGTCACAGTTTTGCTACCTGCGAGGTCGGCTATCGTGCGGCTTAGCTTCAATATTTTATTATAGGCTCTTGCGGATAGGGCAAATTTGGCAACGCTGGCACCTGCGAGCTTTCGCGCGGCATCTTCGAGCAGCACCAGCTCTGCCAGCATGCGCTCATTCATCTGCGAATTAAAGGCTATGGGTAAATCCTTGAAGCGCTCCGCCTGCACAGCATGTGCCAGCATCACACGTGCTCTAATCGTGGCTGATGATTCGCCAGCTTGCTGATTCTCTAGGTCTGTTACATCTACACTTGTCATCACCACTTGCAGATCTATCCTATCAAGAAGCGGCCCAGATAGGCGGGCACGATATCTCTCCACGGCATGCGGTGCGCAGGTGCAGCGTTTGCGTGCATCGCCATAATAGCCACAAGGGCAAGGGTTGCTAGCGGCCACCAGCATGAAATTTGCAGGATAGGTCACTGTGCGGCCTGCACGGGCTATCGTCACCACGCCATCTTCCATAGGCTGACGCAACACTTCCAGCACGCTGCGATTGAATTCGAGCATTTCATCAAGGAATAACACGCCATTGGTGGCTATGCTCACATGGCCAGGCATGGCTTTTGCTCCGCCGCCAATGATTGCCACATCGCTTGCAGTGTGATGCGGCGATATATATGGGCGTTCTTTGATTAAGTTGCCCTTATTACGCAATAGTCCTGCGATAGAGTGAATCTTTGTGGTTAAGAGTGCTTCATTTAATGACATCGGCGGCAGTATTGATGGGATACGCCGCGCTATCATGGTTTTCCCGCTGCCAGGTGAGCCCATCATCAGTATGTTGTGCAATCCTGCCGCGGCTATTTCTGCGGCTCTGCGAGCGGTATGCTGGCCTTTCACTTCGGCAAAGTCCATGTCATAGTCTGCAAAGGAACGCTCAAAATAATCTTGCTCTGCCTTGTAAGGCGTTGCGGGCAGCTCACCCTTTAAGAAGCCTATCACTGCTGATAGATGATCAAATGGGTATATCTCAATATTGGGCACGAGCGCCGCTTCGTCCGCATTTTCCATAGGAAGCACTATGCGCTTGATTCCAAGCTCGGCAGCCCATGAGCAGATACAGAGCACGCCTGATACGCCACGCAGAGCGCCATCAAGCGATAGCTCGCCCAGAAAGAGCGTATCAGCGACATCAAAGTCTTTCGGCTGCATAGCGGCCAATAAACCCACGGCCATAGGCAGATCAAAGTGGCTGCCTTCTTTCTTTATATCAGCTGGCGCAAGATTGACGGTGATCGGCCGCGCAAAGATGTTATAATCAAGGTTTCGCAGCGCTGAGCGCACACGCTCCTTGCTCTCCCTAAGCGCACCTTCCGCAAGACCCACAACGGAAAACGAAGGCATACCAAATGTAGCTATATCAACCTCTACCGCAACATCAGTGGCATTAATCCCTGCCAGATGGGCACTCATAATCTTGATAAACATAGCCGATTATAGACAAGTATAGGGCTTCTCGCAAGTTCTTATTGCATAGAAAATAGACTATAGGGAAGTCATGAGCTTTTGGCGTAAATCTAACACGTCACTTTACTTTTACGCTTTTTTATCGTAAGCTAGCAGTAGAGGTAATAAAATGGACTATCTTAATCGCACACTCGCCGCTAATATCTTACGAATATCAAATAATGACAAAACACTTTTAATAAATGGGCCTCGGCAGATTGGCAAGACCACTCTATTGAAGCATATTGCTGAAACTGGACGCAAGTATGTCACTTTCGATAATAAAACCGATCTGAGCTTTGCTTTAGCTGATCCACAGGGCTTTTTAGCTACTTATGCGCCACCTGTGATATTAGATGAGGTGCAATATGCTGGCAAATTATTTCCATATATAAAGATGCTCGTGGATGGCTCAGATGAGCGAGGGCGAGTATGGATGACAGGCTCTCAGCAATATGAAATGATGAGCCAAGTTACAGAATCGCTTGCTGGGCGGGTCATCATCATAGATATGCTTGGTTTCTCCATATATGAGCGTGCAGGGCTAGGCCTAGAGCAGCAAGCATTTTTACCAAGTGCTAAGCCAGCAAGGCTTTTACCGCATCTCAATGCGCCAGCTACATTTCGCATAATATGGCAAGGAGCTTATCCAGATGTGGTAAACCGCGATGAAAGGAGCCGAAAGGACTTCTATGATTCATATATTCGCACTTACTTAGAACGGGATGTGAGGCAGCTTATCAATATTGGCGACGAGGCTACATTCCTCACTTTTCTAAAAGTCGCTGCTGCGCGAACAGGGCAATTATTGAATATGGCTGATATTGCAAAGGACATAGGCCTCTCCCAGCCCACTGTTAAACGCTGGTTTTCAGTATTGCAGGCCTCAGGCATAATATATTTTTTGCAGCCATATTTTAAGAATATCACCAAGAGACTTGTGAAAACTCCCAAGATGTATTTTTTAGATACAGGCTTGGCGGCCTACTTAGCTGGCTGGACTACGCCAGAATCCTTGGAGATAGGGGCATCTTCTGGAGCATTTTTTGAAAGCTTTGTGATAAGCGAAATTATAAAATCTTACTGGCATAATGGCGAAAAACCGAATCTATATTTCTTTCGAGATGAAAAGAAGAACGAAATCGACTTGCTAATATTTCAAGATGGCATCTACTATCCAATAGAAATCAAAAAGCATGCCACGCCCACAAGAGGCGATATCAAAGCCTTTGATATTTTTGCCAAGCTCGAAACCATAGGCTATGGCTGTGTGCTATGCTTGACACCAGAGCCACAGCCACTAGCGGCTAATGCAATTGCACTTTCGATATGGGATATATGATGTTTCACGTGAAACTTTTAGCCACCGATCTCCTCCCATACATTCGGATAGGTCTTGATCAGCACAGCTAGCTCTTTTTCATCTAATAGTAGCAGACGGCTAGCGGCCACAGCCTCAAGCTGCACAGTGGCGGCTTGCAGCATCTTATATTCCCCTGCGCGTAGCAGCACGCCATCAATAAGCACCTCGCCAACCATGACTCTTATCAGCGCTATGCGCTCGCTACGCGTTTCGCCTTCTGCCATCGACACAAGAAAATCATCTTGCACGAATGGCAGCTGCATAACAGCAATGCGCTCCACAATCGAATGTGTATGAGTAGGCTTTAAAAGCGTAAAATAGGCATCGAAGCGACAATAATGCCTAAAATTGCTCACTATGGCCGTGTATTGAGCTATCGCAAAGAGCCCGAAGAACACCAGATAGGCCCAGAGCAAAATCAATAGCAACGTGCCAAGCGCGCCATAGATGGCATAGCTCTTGATCAAATTGGCCATCATGCTCATCACTATATGCTGTAGCAGAAAGAAATACACAGCAAAGGCAAACGAGCCCACCATAGCAGCCTTGACACTTGGCTTGCGCGGAGCTAGCAGCAGGAAGGCCAAAAGCGCTGCCATCCATATGAAAATATAAGTGAGCAGCGGCACAAAGGCCGCAATGATTTCCTCTGGGCTGAGCAAATTAAACACATCTGATATCAGCCATTTGGCCGCACCAGCCAGCACATTGGCCATCGTGACAAAGATGATAGATGAGATCAAGAAAAGCGGTATGAAAACATAGGCCGCAAAGGTGATAAGCATATTGCGACGCTTGTTTTCAGAATTGAAAATATCTTTGAAAGCAGTGGATATCCCCCGCATAAGCGCTGAGGCTGACCAGAGCACATATAAGATACTGAAAATACCCACTATCGATAGCCCAAAACGTACTTGAGGGATGGTGATCCCCATACGCGCCACAAAATCCATAATTTCAGTGTAAAGCGAGATCGATTCAATAATCATCATGATCTCAGGCCGCTGAGCAGCGCTAACTATGCCCCAGCCTGTGAAAATAAGTATAGGCACAAGCGACACAAGGAAATAATATGTGCAAGATGAAGCATGAATGAGTAGCTTATTCTTCAACGTCTCAGTGATCACATACCAAAGAGAAAGCAGCAACACCCAGAGCTTGCGTGCAAATTTATATAGGCGAGGAGTGGTTTCTTTATTTAACATTAACGATTTTTCCTTGTTTAGTTTTCACTAAAGGTGATTTTATAGGCTTTTAGCTAGCTATGCAACCAAAATTTCTTTGCAAGTTGAATGCAAGTTTTGCGAAGTGATTATGAAAGTGCTCGCCAAATTCCTATGAAATCCTCTAGGCTCAGCTCTTCAGCGCGCACTGATTCTGACTTGCCATATTTGGCAAGCACAGCTGGCAACGCTTGATAATCTTTTAGATTATTACGTAGGGTCTTGCGCTTTTGGCGGAAAGCCTTGTAAACAAGGGCAAAGAAGTCTTTCTCTTCATCTTGTGTGAGTGCTGGGGGCTTGGGGATAAATTCTAACACTGTGGAATAGACAGAGGCATTGGGCCAAAAATTGCCACCTGAGATATCACGAATCTTCTTGATCTCATAATGATAGCTGCAGAAAACCGATAGTGAGGAATAATCTTTGCTACATGGCGCTGAGGCGATGAGAGCAGCCACTTCCTTTTGAAACATAAATACCATCTTGCGTATAGAGCCAATAGAGGCTGTGCAATGCTCCACTATCTTCACTGATAGATTATATGGCAGATTGCCAATGATGCTCACCTTATCAGTGTCAGTAATTAAGCCTGCGGGCTCCGCATAGAGCGTTGCCATATCCACAGTGAGCACATCCGCATGTATCAAGCGAAGCTGTGGGAAGAACTCTGCCTTATTAGCCTCCAGAAAGGCTGCGGCATTATCATCAAGCTCTATAGCCGTCAGCCGCTGAGTGTACGCAGCCAGAGCCGCTGTGAGCACGCCACAGCCAGGGCCTATCTCCACAGCTGGCGAATCAGCCGACAGATCAGCCGCACAGGCAATTTCTTCAATAAAATGTTGATTAGTTAAAAAATGCTGACCAAGAGCCTTCTTGGTGCGCAGATATTCAGACTTGAAACGTTGGATAAGTTCAGACATTAATAACAAACGCCTTTGTACGGGCGATCGACTCGGCCACCAGTTGCGGCAAAGCCGCAATACCCCACTGGACTGAGCAGGGTCGCTCTCCCCTACGATTGCAACTTATTGAGATTTGCATTGATTATGCCTTCAATGAAAAGCCTGGCTGTAGCTTAGGTGCCGCCTGTTTCACTGCTGCTGTTTGCTTTGCGGCTACTGGCGCTGGCTTCGCTGGAACTGGAGCTACTGGCACAGCTTGCTTAGGCGCAGTGGTGGCTTGCTTTGCTACAGGTGCAGCAGCCTTAGGTGTTGCGGTGGCTGGTGCTGGCACGGCTGGTGTCGCGTTCTTTGTCGCTGGAGTTGCAGGCTTTGCAACAGCTGCTGTCTGCTTAGGTGCTACTGCTGCTACAGCTTGTGCTGCGGCTGGCGCAGCCTTTGTTGTCACTGCTGATGCCTGCTCAGGTTTGTTTGTTTTATTTGTCTCTTGCTGTGGGCTATTTGCTGTACTAGCTGCTTGTTTCTGCTGCTGTGCCAGTTTTTGCGCCTGCATGCGTGTTTTTTCTATCTCAATAGTCGCCTCAGCGCCCATCTGTTCTGCATATGCGGCGATGCGGCGGTCTTCTGAGGATGGCTGAGCTGGCGCTAGCGCCGCAGCCTTGATGATGCGTGATTTTTCTAATGTTTTTTCAGGTGTTTCAGCCTTCGACATATCTATGGGCACTTGGCCGCCTATGGCATACATCTTGCCATCTGGCCCTTGCTGCTCAGTGTAAGATGGCTTGCCAGCAAGCCCGCCGCCAGCTGTCACATGCGCCTGCTCGTGCGCGCGCACTTCCGTATCCCGTGTCTGTAAGCGAGTTAGCTGTAGCTGCTCTTCTGCTGTTAGGGTTTTCTGCTGAGCTTGAGCCTGCGATTTATCCAATAATTGGGTTGGCTTTTTGCCCATCGCATCTTGTGTGGCGGTATTGACAGGCTTTCCGTCCGATTCTGCGGGCTTCGCTGTCCCTGCTTCGGGTTTTGCAGCCTGCATCAGACGCTTTGCCTCAGCTGATAGCTCAAAGCTATCCTGTGCCGCTTTCGGTTTACCTGCTTCTTTCTGAGCCTGTGTTCCGAGCGGATTTTGAGTTTGCACATTTTTTATCTGACTGATTGCAGTGAGATCGTTAATCATTGTGGTATTATCGGCAGTTTATGGAAGAAATCAAGTTTATTTTATCTCACAGTACCCCATTTTTTCATAGTCATAAAATGTTCGAATGTCATTGCGAGGCGCTAAAAATATTGTTCAGCCAATTATCCTGAGGTCTGGATTACTTCGCAGAGCCTCGTAATGACGTATTCTCTCCAAAATGCAATACAGGTCACAAGAAAATTTTGGGGTACTGCGAGTATTTTTATTCTGCTAAAAGCCTATCTCGCCCTCTGTAATAATATCGCCATCTGCCGTGATCATATAGCCATTTTCAGTGATTCCCGCCTCAATAAAGCTCGTTTTGCTGCCATTAATGTGCACAGATACGGGCTTCATATAATTGGCGGAATATAGCGGCCATTCAGCACGGATATCAAGCTGCCCTGCGGCATATTGCGCCAGTTTATCATCTAACAAACTGGCGATACGCTCCACAAGAGCCTCTATATCTATATCTGCATTGTCATTAATATCTTTGATAGCTATAGCGCGGTCTTTCACGGCGGGCGCAACAGCATTGATATTGATACCAACGCCGAAGACGGCTTTTTTGATGGTGCTACCGATGAAGCGCGTCTCGATCAGCAGGCCAGCGAGCTTTTTACCTTGATAGACAAGGTCATTGGGCCACTTGAGCCT
>JAITWL010000362.1 GCA_031285285.1 Deferribacteraceae bacterium
CTTGCTTGCAGCACTGAGATTAGCACCGCCAGCGCCACCAGCACAGCGATCAAGGCAAAGACCACCGATATAGGAAAAATCGCATAAATCTTAGCAGAGGCGAATAACGAGAGATAGAATATGCCTATGCCGCCGCCCTGCACCACCATAGCAAACGTATGCCGCTTGCTACGCTGCCTCCAACCGACAGCGAATAAGCCCACGCCAACAAGCATACCAGCAGCAATTTTCAGCGCATCAGGCACGTGATAGATGCTCGCCACATACTTATACGTGAATGCAAGCCCCAAGACCACGAATATCACACCAAGTGTCACCCAGATATTGCCGCCCCTCAAGAAGCCCAGCAGGGCATCAATGGTTTTAGAGCCTGTGGGTGTGGCTGTATGGCTTGATTGAGGCGCTGTAGCTGGCGTAGGGGCGGGGTCAGCCCGCCCGATTGATATGGATTCCTCTGCCTGAGTAATTTCTTGTGATGTTTCGCTACTTCCGAGTGGTGTTGCTTCTGTCAAATCGACCATTGCAGGGGCAAGCATAGCCTCTGCATCTACTACATCCTGTATAGGCTCGCTTTCAGGCACCCACACCGTTGTAAATTCTTCTTTAGAATAACTTGCAGCTTTTTCAGCAGCACGCAAGCGATTACTCAGAGAGAATATCTCCCGCTTTAGCTCGCTAATCTCGCGTCTGTGTGTTCCACTATGAGAAAGTGCTACAATGCTGCCAACCGTCACGAGAATGAACCACACAATAATTACAAGTACGAGCATTTCCATTGGGCTTGACCCTTATTTCATGATGCTGCCTGATATCACCAATCGTTGCACTTCCGATGTGCCTTCGTATATTGATAGTATCTTCATATCACGCATGATGCGCTCCACGCGGTTGGGCTTCATATAGCCGTTCGCGCCTTGGATTTGCACTGCATTGATGGCGTGTTTCATGCCTGCTTCTGAGGCGAATACCTTCGCCATAGCAGCTTCCAGAGCAAATGGCTTGCCACTATCTGCTAGTGTTGCGGCATGATAGGCCAGCTGGCGGGCAGCCATTAAGTCTGTTGCAAGATTAGCTATCATCCATTGGATCGCCTGATTAGCACCTATATTTTTACCAAATTGCTTGCGTTCTTTAGCATAGGCGATGCTATCATCAAGCAATGCCTGCATCATACCCACTGCCTGCGCCGCAGCGCCAATACGGCCAGCATTTAGCGACGACATAGCTATAACAAAGCCTTGTCCAGCCTTGCCAAGTATATTAGCCTTAGGCACTTTTGCGTCTTTAATCACCACTTCGCAGGTGTTCGATGCGCGCATGCCCATCTTATCCTCATGTTTGGACACTCTGAATTGCCCTTTCTCTAGGATAAGCGCTGTCAGCCCGCGTGCGCCGCGATCAGGATTCGTTTTAACAATGGCCACAATAAAATCGCCAAATTCAGCATTGGTGATGAAGGTCTTAGTGCCGTTTACAAGATAATGATCGCCCATATCTACGCCACTGGTGGTCATATTGGAGGCATCAGAGCCTGCACCCGGCTCTGTGAGGGCAAAGCAGCCAATGCACTTGCCGCTAGCCATAAGGGGCATGTATTTCATCTTCTGCTCTTCTGTGCCAAAATTCCAGATGCAATCGCCTGAGAGCATCTGTACAAGCGCTGTGGCAGATGATGATAGGCATTCGCGTGCTGTTTCTTCTGCGATGATAGCGCTTGCAAGCGTATCCATATCTCCACAGCCATATTTGGCAGGGTATTTTACCATCAGCATATTTTTAGCAGCTAGCGCATTGAATTGTTCTATAGGAAAGGTCATGTTTTCGTCAGCATCGGCAGCTCTAGGCGTGAGCACATTCAAAGCAATCTCTCTAACCTCTGCTCGCAGTTTGTTGTATTTTTCATCCAAAATCATAAGCATCTCCATATAAAATAATCGCTTATTCTATAGGTGGATGACAAAATTGTCTAGATGAAATTATTAAGCCATGCTATGCTTATAAAAATTGAGGGATAAGTATGGCAAGAAGACTGTCTAGGGAAGAATTGATGGGCTTAGTTCAAGCGATCATTGCTGGCGATTTGCCAGAAGATGAGCATGATTCGCTAGTAAATAAATTTGAAAAAGGCATAAAGCACCCAGCTGGTAGCGATCTCATATATTATCCAGAGCTTGTAGGGCTTTCGGTTGATGCCACCGCGGGAGAGATCGTAACGCTTGCCTATAGCGGCATTGCAGAAGGTGAGAAGGACTACCATCTCAATAATTTTCCAGATGACTGCGATTATGATTGCGATGACTGTGATGATGAAGCTTGCGACTGCTACAGCTGTGATAAAGACTGTGCTCACTGCAATGATGGCGATGATGACGACGAAAGCGACGATTATAGCGACAAAGATGAGCTCAAAGATTATCCAGAGCTGAGAGCTAGTGCTGATGCTGGCGATCCACAGGCGCAATATAAGCTTGCCTATGAGCTGTGGGGCAATCATAATGATCGCGCGATATATTGGGCGCTTAAAGGCGCTGAGCAGGGCTATGCGCCTGCACAAGATGTGCTCGCGCGGCTTCTATCAGGTATCGAACCACAAGAAGCTTACTATTGGTCGCTAAAGGCCGCCAATCAAGATCATGTGCGCGCTCAATGCTTTGTTGGCTGGTGCTATCACTATGGAAAAGGCGTGGAGCAAGATCTTGAGAAGGCAATCGAATGGTGGATGCTTTCAGCTGTGGCAGGCGATGCCGTGGCGCAACGAAACCTTGGCAATTGCTACTATTTTGCAGAAGGCGTGGAGAAAGACTATAATAAATCAGCCCATTGGTATAAGCTTGCGGCTGAGCAGGGCGATACTGTTGCGCAATATAACCTTGGCAACGCATATAGAGACGGCGAAGGCGTCGAACAAGACCAAA
This sequence comes from Deferribacteraceae bacterium, assembly GCA_031285285.1. Classification (GTDB taxonomy): domain Bacteria; phylum Chrysiogenota; class Deferribacteres; order Deferribacterales; family JAISNW01; genus JAITWL01. The sequence continues at coordinate 2,916 of JAITWL010000362.1, forward strand.
GCATAGCCGTAATCTGGTATCACAAGGCCGCTGATCAAGGCGATGCAGATGCTCAGCTTGCGCTTGGCCTGCACTATTATTATGGTGACGATAAAGACTACGAAAAGGCCGCCCATTGGTATCGCCTATCTGCCGAGCAAGGCGAGGTGCAATCGCAGCTAAACCTTGGCGTGTGTTACTTTTATGGGCAGGGTGTGTCAGAAAATCATGGATTGGCACGCTATTGGTGGGCTAAGGCCGCTGAGCAAGGCGATAAGCAAGCTAAACTCAACCTTATGGATATGTCAAATACCCAAGATAATATTAGCAACTGGCAAAAGGCAGCAGAGCAGGGCGATGCAGAAGCGCAATATGAGCTTGCGGTGGCTTATGATAATGGCCGCGGCGTTGGCGAAGATAAAGATAAGGCTTTCTACTGGTATAGCAAGTCAGCAGAGCAAGGCTATGCCAGCGCACAGTGTAACTTGGGCTATGCCTATGAATTTGGCGAAGGTGTGGAGGAAAGCGCCGAGCAAGCAGCATTTTGGTATGGCAAATCAGCCGAACAGGGCGATGCCCAGGCTCAATGCAACCTTGGCTATTTCTATGAGATAGGTAAAGGTGTGGCAAAGGATTTAGAGCAGGCCGCAATTCTATATCGCAAGGCAGCAGAGCAAGATTTTG
>JAITWL010000391.1 GCA_031285285.1 Deferribacteraceae bacterium
ACATCATTTGGCATAGCTCACACCTATTGTCAATTGCTGTCTTCTTTGTCATGCTGGCCTAATTCTAATACAGAAATGTACAACAAGGCAAGCGAAAAGTATTTTGAGTATTTTGAGTGGAGCGAAATAAAGACACTTCTTGATAACAATGAATTTATATCACTAATACTTTATATCATACTGTAAAAAAAATACTGTAATCTCATCCACTTTGGCAAGTGTTCATAAAAATATTGTGTGTAGTTTTTTTTCAAATTTGAATGTTAGATTTTTATATTGTCATGGCTTCAGACGCACTTAATACCACTATTTTAGGCAATGCTGCACTTGCAGCTGCATTAGTGGCAACAGCCTTGCCAAAGTCTTTAGGAGTATCAGCTGCCTTTGCAAGCCATTTGTGAGATATTGATAACTTGGTGTTGTGATTGTAGATTAGTACGCTCTGGATGAAAATCAATATCTATTTTAGCACTATCCGTATCCGCTTATTTTGGTGCACTTATCCCATAAGGTGTTATTATTTGAGACTGATATTCTGTTATTTCGTTTTTCTTTTCGGTGGAGGGAATTTAAACAAAGCTATAAATTATTTATAACAATGGATTTATATCGCCAATACTTTATGCAATACTGTAAAAAATACTGTAATTCTCGTCCACCTTAACACCTTAAACATAATGGCCACGACAGGACAGAATCTCAAGAATACCACCGCTTATACGATACACAAGTCGATTGCTTTCGTCAATACGCCTGCTCCAAAAGCCGCTAAAATTCCCTGTCAAAGGCTCAGGCTTACCGATTCCATCAAAATTATCACGCTCAATGTCTCTTAATAGCGTATTAATACGCTTTAGCGTCTTTTTATCTTGAGTTTGCCAATAGATATAGTCTGCCCATGCTTCGTCAAACCATATCTTCTTCATTCGCCATCCTCTATCAGCTCGTGTTCAACGCCTTCTCCAGCATTCAGCGCTTTGACACCTCGCTCCAAGTGCGCGATATTGCTTTCACTATAGAAAGGATCGATTGAAACATCAAAAGGAATGCGCTTCTCGCGTGTCATCTTTTTTGCAAATATTGTGATCGCTGTTGTCATATTCATACCCAGCTCTTGGCAAGTCTTATCCAAGTCCCTTTTCAAATCTTCATCCATACGAATGTTAACCAAAGCTTGCGCCATAATCATCACCTCATTATGATAGTATATACTATATAAAGACAATGTCAATACAGCAAGTGATAGTAAAGCCAAAATTCGCTTTGCTATCACTTGCTTTTTCGCTATTCAAGCCTTTCCAGCAATTCCTCTGGCGCTTTGCCTGCTTTCTGCGCCAGTTGACACAGTTTTTTACCTAATGTTGCAAAGTGTTTCTGCTCCAGCTCTTTCGCCAATTCAAGCTAGATTTATAGCATGGCGAAGCAGTAAAGTTAAAATGGATTCTGTATAATACCTCATGGGAAGAAGTTCATACTCTTAGCCATGTCTGCTGTTGAGGAGATAGCAGGCAGGCATAGTCCACAAATATTTTCTACTTGTGGACATTTTGCTTGACATCTCAAAGCTGCTTTACTGGCTTTGCGAAAAAATATGTATATATGAGGCTTTTCTCGTCCAATAAGTTCCCATGAATTTTCATCAAATTCAATACATTTTGACAAAACAGAAAGTTTTTATTCATATTCTAGCTTATTCTCTTCACACCAGCGCTTTGCAATTTCCTTAAAAGCCTCATGCTGATAGGCAAACCATTCTTTTTCTATCTCTAGCTGGTATAGCACATCTTTAAAACGCCGAAACGCACCTTTGCCTCTGATGGCTACACTTAGCAGCTCTATTTCACGTGGCTTAGTCCTGCTTTCTATAAAATCTTCCATAATGCTGTATTCATGCAGATCAAATTGCTCTGGGCAAGAAATGCAGCCTTCCAGCTCTTTATCCTGATCGTAATCCTCTTCATCAATAAAATCAGGATCTAGTATATTGATAAATTCGCCAGTTTCAGGATTATAAGCTATCCCATGCTCGCCAATCATGGTAAATTCATCTGCGACCCTATCTAAGCTAAGTTTTTTCATAATATACAACCATTGGATTAATGTGGGAGAGCGAGGTGCTCTCCCTATGAGTTCAATCTACCTTATGTTACGCATAACTCTAAGACCCATAGTCTCATCAGCGTTGTCTGGATCCTCATAGCCACGATGCTCTGGGCGGAGGGCTACTGGATCAGCATACCAGCTACCGCCACGAAGCATGCGATATTCGCCTGAATCTGGCCCTTTGGGATTTGTTTGATCCTCGGCTGTATAGTCGGCATCCCAATCCCATACCCATTCCCACACATTGCCACTCACGTCATAGAGACCCAAATCATTAGGCGCCTTCATGCCCACAGGGTGTGTTCCTTCGCTATCGCCATCATCATACCAACCTATGGCATCAATGTCATCGCTGCCTGAATAAGTGTAATTCGCATTTTTGTTGCCGCCTTTTGCTATGTATTCCCACTCAGCCTCTGTAGGCAGGCGGTAGCCATTGGCGCTCCAATCAGCTGTTTCCCCCTCAACATCATATACAGGAGTCAAGCCCTCTGCGATGCTGCGTCTATTGCAATATTCAAGAGCAGCATACCAGCTCACTTGATCCACTGGCAAGTTGTCACCTTCAAAATAGCTTGGGTTATTGCCCATTATTGCAGTCCATTCAGCCTGAGTCACTTCGTATATACTCATATAAAATGAGCTTACAGTCACCTGATGTTCTGGCGCTTCATCATCATATTCGCCATTGTTATCACCCATAGTGAAAGTGCCACCTTCCACATAGACCATGCCCATTGGCACTTCGTTGACGCCTGATTTGCCTGCACAAGCAAACAGAAACAAGACACTAAATAGACAAAGTACTTTTTTCATATTATCTATATCCCCCTCATAAACTGCTAATATACACTATTAGAAAAAATAATCCAACATTAATCCTGCCGAGGCCTGTTGTCCATAGCCATTATTAAAATCATTTTCTGCGACTAGTGCCATTATTGCATAATAATCATAGTCAATAAATAAGCGTAAGCCTGCATCACCCAGCTTAAATCGATATGCAAGCACTGTGCCCACATCTAACATCATCAGGGAGCTTGAGTCATTAAAATCGCTACGGCTATAGCTGTATGGATTGTCATGAATATTACGGAAGGCATAGGCTAGCTTTAGATGGATATTCATAATAAAGCCTTCTGTGAATACAGGCTTAGTGATATCGTAGAAAAAGCCCATCCTATGCTCATCTGTGCCTATCAGCTCATCTTCAGCTAGTATTGCACTCTCTGCGCCCCTTAGCCGCTTTTCAAACTGATAGAATACGCCAAAACGTGACAGACTATCAGGCGAATCGCCTGCTGTGGCAGGGGTGTCAATAGCCAAGGCTATAAAATGGCCAGAGCTGCCGATGCTCGCGTTGTCATTATTAGATACTGCGCCATCATAGCGAAAATCCATGTCCACACTAGCCAAAGATTTAGCCGTGTAGCCATATTGCAGATACCATGATGTCTGATGAGATAAAAAATTAGTTTTGAATGGCAAGCGCAGCTCTGCAAATAGCTGGCTATAGCTGCTTTCGCTATCGTTATCAGTCACAAGCTCAGGCGATAGCACTACATCTGTGCTGCTCTGCCAGCTGAATCTTGATAATAAAGGTACAGCCTGTGAGAAAGCTAGCTCAGCCTTATAAGTAAATAACGTATCACTGCCAAGTATTTCATTATAGCCGCCTGGCTCTGCATATAGCATAGCACCAGCGCCGCGCAGCGTGATGTAGTCTGCTGCTGTATGCTCGCGCTCTGGCCATGCGCTGGCAGCAAAAGCAGCATTACTCAGTAAACACAAAGTGATGCATACGACAAGCGCTCTTCGTTTTACCATCTATCAAGCATTTGCTTCGCAAGGCGAGCTGCATCGCTTGATGGATACTGCTTGATCACACTATTTAGATTATCTCTTGCTTTGGCTGCATCGCCCATCTCGCGGTAAGTGTAGCCTATTTTCAGCATGGCATCAGGTGCTTTGCCACCGTCAGGGTAATTTGACAGCACTTTTTGAAACGATGCCAGCGCCCTCTGCCAGTCGCGCACGCTATAGTAATTTTCACCTATCCAATACTGTGCATTATCTGCGAGATCGTCAGTAGGTAGTTTCTGGATAAATTCTTCAAATTTTGCTGTGCTTTCAGCATATTCGCCCTTGCGATAAAGCTCATAGGCATAGCTATAGAGGCTAGTGCGCATGGCCTGCACATCTTCGATGATCACTATGCGTGGAGTGGGGTCTGCCACAGGTGGCGGCGGAGTATTCACCACTGGCGGTGGGGTGCTAGATCTGCCAGATTTTACAACAGCTAGCTCGTTGCCGAGGTAAGCCACTTCCGTTTGTAGCTCTTGAACATTTTCATTTAGCTGATTCACTTCAGCTGCGAGCACATCATTGCGCAGGTTAGCCTCATCAACGCTCGATTGCAGCCGCGCAACCTGCGATTGCAGGCCAACCATCTCGTCAGCCAAGATAGCTGTGTTTTCATCAGCAGCTGAGCCAGTACTAGCACCATCAAGCGGCGGGAAAAAACCCGCACAGCCAGATATTAATGCAAGAACAGGGAGCAATAATAATATTTTTTTCATATGAACATTCCCTCACAATTCGTTTTGCACACCATAGGTGCATAAACCTTATTTTTTCTTCTTATTAAGAATCAAAAATTCATCCACTAACCGCACCAAGAGTGCCATCTCTGGCTTACCTATAAATTTATCTGCGCCCAAGCCGACAAGCTTGCGTTCGTTGGCATCACTAGCCATAGATGAAAACACCAGTATCGGCAAATCAGCCTTGCTATAAACCTGCCGCACTTCACGCACAACGTAGTCGCCTGAAGCGATAGGCATCTCCATATCTGTGATTATCAGATCAGGCTTCTTTTTATTCACTGAATCTAGCAGGCGACGGCCATTATCATGCGCCACCACTTTATATCCAGCTTGGCTAAAGTTTTGCACCAGTATGCGGCGCATAACAGCCGAATCTTCCGCCAGATATACAGTGAAATTCGAGCGCTGGTCAGCAAGGCTCATATCTATAGTGACATCATGCAGCTTAGAATTAGGGTTGATTTCGGCCACGATATTTTCAAAGTCTAGCAGCTGTATCATCCTCTCATTGATATTGATAACACCAAGCACTGATTCCACCATGTTAAAATCAGTGATCGCAGAATAGTCTTTGATATCATTCCAAGTGATCCTGTGTATACGAACGACCTCATCCACCAAAAAGCCATTAGACATATGGTTAAAATAAGTGACGATGACCTTTCGGTCAGAATTTTGCAACCCCTCTTCGCCGCCTAGATCGTCCGTTAGCCGCCCACGCATGCCCAGCCAAAAGGCCAAATCGATGATCGGCACGAGGTCTTGGCGGATATTGGCTGTGCCAACTATAGAATTATGTGCATCAGGCACATGCACCACTTCAGGCATTCTGATCACTTCTCGAACCTTAGCCACATTGATACAAAAGTGGAAAGG
>JAITWL010000036.1 GCA_031285285.1 Deferribacteraceae bacterium
AAAGCAAATTGCGAGTGATGCTAGAAGGCCCCGATACTGCACTTATCACAATATATGCAGATGAAATTGCCGCGCTAGCTGTGAACGAGATAGAACAGTTAGGGTGAAATTTACTGATATATAAATTAGTTTGACATATTTACTAATTAGTATTACACTAATATTACCAGCTCTACTATTTCGGAGGGTATTATGTCTATTGATAGCATTACAGACAGGCAAGAGCAAATTGCAAAAGGGAAAGGAAAAGCTCTGGATATGCCAAAATTTAAATCATATTGCGTATGTAACTTGCGTGGTGGTATTGGCAAAACTACACTAGCTTTCAATATTAGCCATCTTGTTGACAAACTTTTAGTTGTAGATACATGTCCACAAGGTAATCTTTCGTACTACTATGACAATGCATATTAAACAAACAATTCAACAAACGTTAATGATATGATTTTGCCATACTTGATCCCTGGCCTTGGCAAAGCAACCAGAGTTGCATCTTTCATCGGTGCAACAAATAATTTTTTTCAAAAAAAGAATAACTACTATATACCATCATCTGAACAGCTATATTTGTTGCCATCTCAGCTAATAAATGCAATTACACAAGCACAAAGTCTTACAAAAGAGAATAGAAGTGTTGCTATCAAAAGTATTCTATATTCTCTTGATACTGAAATAAAAAGGGAAATGGCAGAATATGGATTAGATAAGTGTTTGATTGATACATCACCCTTTTTTGCTGGTGCTACTCAATTGTCATGGTATGCCGCAGATGCATTGATTATTCCAGTAAGAACCGATCAGCAATCAATCAATTCTTTGGAATTACTTATAAAAACATTGAACAACCCGCAAAGTGAATTTAGAAAATATGAAGAAAACATATCAACACCAAAAATACATATGGTTGTCCTGACACATTGTGGATGGTCTACAGTAAAAGATTCTCGTAACCTACCGAATCAACAAACAAAACTTTATTTGAAAAAGGTTTATGATATTATCTCAAGAAACAGAATGCTATTTAGTACAGATAACCCAGATAACCACTTATTTATGTTGGATGATTTTTTGGGATCTGGACGCATATCGTCTGCACTTTCTAAACCAATCGACAAACTAGAAGCAGGAGAAACTAAAGTTATTGAGAGAGTGAGGGTTTCGGTCAATGCCTCTGTAGATAAGTGCAAGAATCAGCTGAAATATATAAGCAGTTTGCTATGGTAACCATTGTAGGTCTTCCAAGGGTATGTTATGATACTGCACTATAATGTCACCAAAGAAGATTACGAAAAGGCTGTGATAGCCTATATTGATAGGCATGCAGGCAAAATGAGGCTCTTTAGTCCAGCCCTCTTCGGCACTTCGGTGGTGTTGATTCTGCTTGCGCTATTTACCTTTCTAAATTACACCAATAGGCTTATGGCATGGCCAATAGCAATTTGGGCTGTGTTCTGCTTTATATTTGCAATGTTTAATAATTCAAAATTCAAGGGTAGCCGCTTTGTGCAGACGCGAATCAAGGCTGGCGCAATCCCACAGGGCTATTTTGGCACTCAATCTATCGAATTAAAGGAAGACAGCCTGCTGCTAAGCTATGGCACAGTCAGCGATCGCCCATATAATACAATTGGCAGGGTTGAAGACTATCCTGATGCGGTTTTGCTCTTTGGCACGGGTGCTGCGCTTGATATCATCCCTGCAAAAGCCTTTGGCAACAGTGGTGAACGCAGTAACTTCATTAATGCACTAAATGAAAAGATAAGTATGGCAAGAGAAAAGGCCATCAATAGCGAACAAGTGGCAAAGAGCTGCGCAGAGGCGCGATTAGTGCTTGAATATAGCTACGATGAAGCTGAGCTCATAGCAGCTATATCTGCGGGCAATCACGTCTTTGTGAGGACAAGCCTTTTCATGACTCCAATGCGTATTTTTATGCTGCTTCTAGGCATTGGGCTTATGGGGCTATCAATTTATATGTTAGTGCAGGGTATTGGCTATGCCACTATCAGCTTAGTTGTAATGTATCTAGGCGCTCTAATGCTTCTGCCAATACGCCTTCTATTTATGCCATTTATTCGTCGTGCTGTCACAAAAACCTTACGCAATGGTGGCTTGCCAAATGATTCAACTGGGCCACAGGTGCTTTGCTTTATGGAAAATGGGCTTAGGAGCTTCACACGCTTGTCATCATATGAGCTTAGCTATGATCAGCTCTTTGTTATAAAACAAACTGATGAATACCTTGTGCTGCTTAGCAAATTGCGGACTGTGCATGTCTTCCCGTTGGCAGCATTTGGCTCAGCCGCAGCAGTTAGTGATTTTGTTAAATTTTTATCAAGCAAGGTCGATATTAAAATATGATCATTTTTGAAATACTACTTGCCATTTTGTTATTCCTTGTCTGTTTGTTAGTGATTGGCTATATAGTCTTGCGCATATTTTTTCATCATGTGAAAGGCGCTATCGGCCTCTTTCGCAACAAACCTGAGCCAGTGATAGATGAGGCAAATATTATAGAAGTGACTCCAGTGGAGCACGAGCTTACAGAAGATGAGAAGCGGCAGGCTGGTGCTATTGCTGTGTCTAAGGCTATTAAAGCTGCCAGTGGTCACAGAGATGAAGCGAGCAGCTTTGCAGAAGAAAGCAGCAGTTTTGCAAACCTTGTATCGCAAACCACTAGCAAAGAGACTAAAGCTGAGCTAGCTGAAACCTTACGCACACTTAGAAGCATCAATACAGTTATCGATAAAAGCAGCTGTAATTTTGACTATACATTAAATCTTCTCGCCAAGTGCCTTTTTGGCGCAGATATTATTTTGACTGATGAGCCTAAAACTAGTGTCGATTTTGTGATTGGCCTGCGATATGCCATAAAATATTGTCAAACATATCTATTAGAGCTATCTATGTTTGCAAATATGACCGCAGCTATGGATAAGGAACTGATAGCTGATATGCAAAGCTTGCTTGGTCATATGGAACGTTTCCGTTGGCTTCATATTTCCTATCCTGATACGGCGTTAAAGAATAGTGAGCTGATTGAAAGCATGTTGCAATCGCTTTCGCATAAGCTGCAAATGTGCAGCAGCATGAAGGATCTAGGCATAGGTAATAGAGAATCGGCTGATTTGATGCAGACCATTGCTGTTGCAGTGAAGGATCTGAATTCTGCTGTGGCAAATATGCTTGAATCTGCCTTTAGTTGGGATCTGCTCAAGGCAGATGTCGATCTAGAAACTTTAAGAAGAGAACTGCGACTGAGGGGGTTATAAGTGAAACGTCATTTGTATCTTACTTGCAATCTTGGCAACTATGATGCCTTCTTTTGTAAAATAAAAGAAGATTTTGATATTGAGTTCGATAAGTATACTGAGAAAGGCGATTTAATATACGAAAGCCGAGAAGCTGTCGAAAAGCTAAGTGACATGGAGCGCGAAAAGGTCAAGGCGTTATCAGAGCTGCCAGAATTGCAAAACTTCATTGATAATATTATTGAGTTTCGGCTTGATGTATTTCGTGATGTGTTTCGTGAAGATAGTGAAGATACGCTAAATGACGATTGCAATTATGAACTTATATCTAATTTTATTAGCAAGCTAAAAAATCTCAGAGGGTTTACTCTTTATGGGGTTCCTTGCATTGAGTTTTCTTGCCTAGCTGGTTCAACAGAGCTTACCAGTCTTCAACTACCTAAAATGATGTTGACAGAGGTGCCTAAGTGGATAGGTAAGCTAAAAAAGCTAAAACAACTAGTCCTTGAAGATAATCAAATCACAGAGCTGCCAGAATGGCTATTTGAGCTTGAAAGCCTTGAGACTTTTGTTGTTGAAGGCTGTTTGCTTAAAGCTTTGCCTGAATCTATAGTAAAACTAAAAAATCTAAAAACACTTTATCTGGACATTTCTGATGACATGCCCTTGCCAAAGTCCTTAGCTGAGCTAAAAAAATTAGAAAACTTATGTATATTTAATAGAAAACTTACGCAGCTGCCAGATATAATTTGTGAACTTACTAGTTTGACTAAACTTAAGCTTGTTGGAGAAGAGTTGCCAAATGGTCTTGAACAGTTAGAAAGCCTTGCTGAGCTTGATCTTGTGAATAATAATTTGACTAAACTGCCTAAATCTATCACCCAGCTTAAAAATCTAAAATCTCTTAATCTTGGCGACAACAAACTTACATGCCTGCCAGATGGCTTTGAACAGTTAGAAAAACTTGAGGAGCTTGATCTTGCGAGCAATAATTTGACTGAACTACCTAAATCCATTACCCAGCTTAAAAATCTAAAAATTCTCGATCTTGGCTACAACAAACTGGCATACTCGCCAGATGGTTTTGAACAGTTAAAAAGCCTTGAGGAGCTTAAGCTTACGAACATTTATTTGACTGAACTACCTAAATCTATCACCCAGCTTAAAAATCTAAAATCTCTTAATCTTCGCGACAACAAACTTGCATGCTTGCCTGATGGCTTTGAGCAGTTAGAAAGCCTTGAGAAGCTTGATCTTGCGAACAATTATTTGACTGAACTACCTAAATC
>JAITWL010000039.1 GCA_031285285.1 Deferribacteraceae bacterium
CATAGTTACCATATTTTAAATCCTCTTCATAAAGCCCCATTCTTGCAAGAATTATCTCTGCTGATACCCAGTATGTATACTGAACTGCTTTAGTAGGATCAGTTTTATCATAATGCTCATACTTGCTTGTGACAGCAAAGTTGTGCCCTAATACATTTGCACCTAATGTTATGGCAATGTCAGGGTCAGGGTTCATGTCATAATAAAAGCCTTCGTCATTTAGCGCTTGCCCATAGTTATTGATTGCATTCTTTGTTTGCTGACCCATTGGCGTAGTATCAGACCATGCTGTTTCACACCATGCTATGGTATAGTCATCATATTCATACCAGTCAAAGGCGCTCCTGAGGCTGCCTCCCGCACCTATAAGTGTTCCTAAATCGTCAACACTAATCAGCTGACAAGAACCTTCCAGCAAGCTAAAAGGCGCAAAATTATTATCAATCAATGCTTGATTCGGCTCACCACCATTAGAAGACTCATCATCACCGCAGGCTGCAAGCAGAAACATGCTTACTATCAAAACTAATAATTTGCATTTCATATAATGATCCTTTATTAAAACAAAATATTGAAGCGTCTGCATCATCAAATATTTTTGCAGAAAAGTATATAGCCTAATTGTGGTTACTTAATTATAAGATGCCTCAAAATTTCAGGAAATTTTGGATATCGCTGCAAAGTATTCATGAACGTGCAGCCTTATATTGCTCACCCCAGAGCCACATAGCATCAAGTATGGGCTTGAGGCTATTGCCAAAATCCGTGAGCGAATATTCCACCTTGGGTGGCACTTCGGCGTATACCTTGCGTGATACAAGGCCGCTGGCCTCCATTGCGCGCAGATGCTGGGTGAGCACCTTCTGCGAGATCCCCATGAGCGATTTTTTCAGCTCGCCAAATCGCTTTGTGCCTGTCAATAAATCGCGCAAAATCAAAATTTTCCACCTGTCGCCCATAAGAAGCAAGGATGTTTCCACAGGGCAAGCAGGGAGTGAGCTAGCTATCATGATATCCTCAATAGTTTCCTAATGGATACTATGGCACTTTAAAGTGCTTACTTTACATTGTATCCATTGCGGTATAATATACAGGCAGACTAAGAAAAACAAGGAGTTTTATGGAAACTCCTTAAAACCCCTAGAAGGGGTTTGGGGTTGTCGCAAGACGAGCGAAGCGACTGAATTGCGGAGCGGCGTACCGCAGAGCTGGCTTTGCCAGTCGAGGATAAAGCCGCGGTCCTCGAAAAACGAAGTTTTGAGAATATAATATAAAGGAGTAACTATTATGATGAACAATTTAAAAGAGCAAATGAGGCTGGGCTTTCAGAGCTGCCTGCCTATGATCAAGGTTGATATCGACAACTGCCCTGATGCCTTATGGGAGAAGAAAGTAGGTGGTGATTTTTACTGGCAGCAAGTGTTTCACGCTATCTCAAGCACTGCTGGCATGCTGACTGAAAACGTGGAAACACCTACATTTCCTATACCTAATGAGCTTACATTTCTTGAGCAATACCCAGGTATGCCATATATCACTGATTACAAGGGTGTGCATGGCAAAGACCTAATGTATGCAAGCCTTGAGCTCACTGCGAAACATATAGATACATATTTTGAGAAGCTTGACGCTAATGATCTTTTCAAGATGGTTGATTTCTTTGGCACAGAGATGACGCTATTCAATAGACTAGGCGCGACATGCAGCCACATCATGTATCACGTGGGCGCGCTGGATGCAGCTCTGCGGGATCATGGAGCGAAAGGGTCAATGTAACTAATTTATTAATTGGGCGGTTTTAGCATGGATCAAGAATTTGAAGAAGCACTTAAAGAGTATTTGGCTGAGGTCAAGCGAGATGGCTTTAATCTGAAATATGTGCCAGAAGAAGCCAAAAGCTCAGAAATATGCTTAGCAGCGGTCACAAAAGGTGGTGGGGCTCTTCAGTATGTTCCTGAGGGTTTGCGCAATAAAGAATTGTGTTTAGCAGCAGTTATTCAATCCACCAATGCCTTTGAGTTTGTCCCAGAAGTCATAAAAACGCAAGATTTTTATCTAACTGCATTAGAAGGAAATAATTGGGTAGTTTGCTTTATTCCAGAAGAGTGGCAAACAGCCGAAATGTGTCTAGCCGCAGTCAAAAAAGATGCTATGGTGCTTCATCATATTTCTAAAAAACTTATTACAGCTGAAATGTGCTCAATCGCAGTAAAAAATTCTGCTGTACTAAAAGCTGTTCCATATAATTTTAGAACAGCCGAACTGTGCTTAATGGCAGTAAAACAAGATGGAGGCGAACTGCAATATGTGCCAGCGGAGCTCATAACAGCTGAAATGTGTTCGATTGTAGTAACAGAGAATCGCTACTATAACCTTAGCTATGTTCCTAAGAAGCTTAGGACGGCAGAATTATGTCTAATTGCAGTAAAACAACATGGAATTGCATTACAATATGTCCCCGAAGAGTTAAAAACGCCTGAATTGTGCTTGATTGCAGTTGAAGGCAACGGATATGCGCTGAAATATGTCCCAAATGAATTAAAAACAGCAGATCTATGCCTGAGCGCAGTTAGCCGAAGAGGCGACGCACTAGAGCATGTTCCTAAGGAATTAATAACAGCAGAATTGTGCCTAATTGCAATGGAGCAAAAAACTGATATCTTGCAATTTGTCCCAGAAGAATTGAGAACAGCAAGTCTATGTTTAGCTATAGTAAAAAAATGGGGCTCTATGCTGCAATATGTTCCTGAGGAATTAAAAACGGCAGAATTATGCATGGAAGCAATAAAATCAAATGGCTGGGCTCTGCAATTTGTCCCAGAAAAATTGAGGACTCAAGAGCTATGCCTAATGGCAGTAGAAAAATGTGGCTCTATGCTCCAATATGTGCCAGAGATGCTAAAAACAGCAGAGATGTGCTCAATTGCAGTGAAAGATAATGGTTCTGCTCTAGATTTTGTTCCAAAAGAATGGATAACTGAAGAAATGAAAGAAGCTCATTTGCTTGATATTTTAGATCACATGCATCTGTAGGTAATTCCAATTCCTTCGTCATTGCGAGCTCTGCGAAGCAATCTAGGATTAATCCAATGGGGAATACGCAAGTGAAATCGTTCTTAATTGGTAACGTCTCCACACTGGATTTATTCTGGATTGCGGCTCAAGGCCGCAATGACGTGGTCACCTGAGCGAAGCGAATGGGTCTTGGCATTCGAGGCCTTGTTTCGTGACAAGTCTAATGACGGAATTATGGAAACTTTAATTTAGAATTGGAATAAAATATGGATAAAATTAAAACAATATACTACCGAGGTTTTCTAAAATCGTGCAATTTTGCTTGTGATTACTGTCCCTTTGCCAAAAAAGCCTGCACCTCAAAAGAGTTAGCAAAAGACAAAGCTGCCTTGCTTCGATTCTATGAAACAATCGCAGAGATGGCTAATATTGAGACTATCTTTATCATCCCCTATGGCGAGGCGATGATCCATCCCTATTATCATGAAATATTGGTAAAAATCAGCAAACTTCCACATATCAAGCATGTGAGCATCCAAAGCAATCTAAGCTGGCCTGTGGAGCAAGTGTTGCAGACTTTTGATGCCATGCAAGCTGATATTTCTAAGATTCATTTTTGGCTTACATATCACCTTGCTGCGAAGCCTGTAATTGGCGAGACTTGGAGCAACGATACCACGCGTAGTGTTGTGACTTTTTTGCAAAAGTGCCTTGCGCTTCATGAGCATGGGCTGCGTTTTTGTGTGGGCTCTGTGGCAAAGTCTGGTGATATACTTGATAATCAATTTGGTGAACCGCCCCTAAATGTGAATATTGCAGCCCTAGGCTGGCTAAAGAATCGCCTACCAGCTGACACTTACTTTTGGCTGAATGCACTTGAGGGCGCAAATGTGCAGTATTCCGATGAGGAAATAGCTGCTTTCACAGAGCTCGATCCGCTTTTTCCGTTAGAGCTTAACAATATCAAAGCAGATTCTGGCCTCTGCGACGCTGGGGAAAAAAGCATATTCGTGAAAGCTAATGGCGATATCTACCCCTGCATCTTATCAAAGCAAGCGCTCGGAAATTTATATGAAAATACATTTGAAAAGCTAACAACCTGCAAGTGCAAGCTTTGCAGCTGCTATCTTGCCTATTCGTGCCGCAGGGATATCGTAGAATTAAATGAATTTATGGGTGAGGGTAAGGCAATTCGATTGCCAAAATGAATTTATCCCTCCTGTGCCACAAAAAGCAGCAACGCATATTGTATGTCGATATATCGTCGACATGGCATGCATTTTCTATTATTATCTTTATATGTTATTGAGAGATAAGATTAACCATAACATTTTTGATTACCCAATGCTCCTTAATGCGCTGCTTTTTCGACTTTTTTGCTGCAATTGTTGAATACATTAAATACGAAAGGACTTGATTAACACTTATGGCCAGACAAACTAAGCATTCCCGTAGCATCGATCCTGCCTATAGCGTGGCGCTCATGGCTTCCGCTGGCATAGGCAAGACTTACACGCTTGCTTTGCGGGCTGTGGCCACTCTCATGCAGGATAAGATTGTCCGCAGGCCAGTTTATGACTTAGCAGGCGATAATGCAGGCTCGATTATTGGTCAGAGCGTTGGCAAGATACTCTGCATCACCTTCACTCGCAAAGCCACTGCCGAGATGGCCACTCGCGTGAATGAATACCTCATGAAGCTTGCCAATGGCCAGCTTGATGAATCCACTAGCGAATATAAAGCTGTGGCAGATGTTTTGAAGATCAAAGCACCCGAAGAGATGCGCAAGCGGGCAAGTGCCGTGCTGAGCCTCTTATATAAAGACCCCTCTGTGCTGCAAGTGCGCACTATTGATAGCTTCGTCAATATGATTTTGCGGCTCTTCCCTTTTGAATCGGATGTGAGCCCTGATTTTGATATACTCGATCCTGCTTCCACAAGCGCCGTGAAGCGCGAGGCTTTTGAGCTGGCTTTTCAGCTTTATTTCAATAATGATAAGTATCACAGCCTTTTCAATCGCTATATCGCTTGGGCAGACATCGTCCCCAAGACTTTCCTTACCAATCTGCGCGATAATATTATCAATTTTGTGCTAGAACGCGCTGTGACTATTGAGCAGCAGCTAGATGATGCTCGTCGCATGGATATTGAGCAAATCGAATATTTACTAGAAGATGCCGAGCGCAATAGCGCCAATTTGCTTGAATGCATGGGTAAGCTCTTGACCACTATCAAGGAGCAGGGCAAGTGGCGCAAGATTAGCAAGATTTTTCTCAAGCAGCTGCCGCTTTTCGAGGCTGTGGCTGCAGGTAAGACCAATATAGAAAACTGTATGAGGTATATTGATTATTTCAACCCTGAACGCACACAGAAGGCATTAAACGGTCGCGAGCCTATGCCAGAAGAGTATAGGCGCGATTATGACGATTTTAAAGGCTACCTTAGCAACTATGTGGACTATGCCGACAGGCTCGACTTGGCGCTGCTCTTGCATGTGGCAGTGAAAGTGCAGGATGTGATCGATGGCATGAAGGCTGATAATGGCGTGCTCAGCTTCTCAGATGTCACATATGCAGCATATAACATGATGTGTAGGCCAGAAACTGAGCTGGGTGCTGTGGGCAACGATTATCTCTATTTTCGCCTAGATGGCCGCCTGGAGCATATATTGATAGACGAATTTCAGGATACCTCAGATGTGCAATGGAAGCTGGTGCAGCCTCTTGTAGATGAAGCTATGGCTGGCGCTGGGCAGGGGGGAAAGCTCGGAAGCTTCTTCTGCGTGGGTGATCCTAAGCAGACCATATATCGATTTCGCGGT
>JAITWL010000047.1 GCA_031285285.1 Deferribacteraceae bacterium
TATAACATAGACGGAGGATAGGGACATCATTTATTACAATTTATAGTATAAGCAAAACGAGGTTGTTTAGCTTGACTTTTATCACTGTTGCTTCTAAAAGAAGGGGACTTGTTTCATGACAAGTCTATTGCGAGGCTCATGCGTTGCCAATCTAGGATTCAGGATTATGTAGGAACGCTGGATTGCTTGCAGAGCCTCGCAATGACGGAATTATGGAAACTTTAATTTAGAATTGGAATAAAATAAGAAGGTGGAAAAATAGCTAGAAAATTTTGGGCAGCAACGAACATTGCAAAGAATTGCTATTATACTTGTATGTATAATTGTAAAATGTTATATTTAACCCAAGGAAGGCTATCCAGAAATAATATTTGCATAATGTAAATGAATTTCAGCGAGTTTCTCAATTATCTTTAGAAGATTGGACTATCGAGAGGTCTAAACATGGTTAAAGAGCTGCTGCTCTGCATATTGGCCGCAGGCTTATTAGTCTTGGCCTCGCCAGGTATGAATATCTGGCCGTTGGCTTTTGTGGCCTTTGCGCTGATTTTTTGGATATTGGATAGGGCAAAGGCACAATCAAAGCCCAAATTGAAGCAAGCCAAGGCTATGTTCCTGATTGGCTTTGTCTTTTATCTATTTACCACAATGTGGATACAAGTGCCTGCAACTGTTTTTGGCGGTGCTCCGCAGGCTGTAGGATTAGTGATAGTGTTTGCTGTAGCTGCGCTCAGTGCTCTGCTTTTCTGGATGCCGCTTGGGCTGGTAGCTAAGCATACTAATAATTCTATATTCCTTTTCGCTCTAGTGCTTGTGGCGCTGGAGCTTCTTAAAGCCAAGTATTATCTTGGCGGCGTGCCTTGGCTCAATATCGGCCAGACTCAGTATAATAATCTTTTAAGCCTACAGCTGGCCTCTATCATCGGCGAAAATGGTTTGTCGTTTCTCGTGGTGCTTGGCGGCGGTTGCCTATATAAGCTGGTCACGGTTACGCAAAAGTCGCTATGGATCAAGCTGTCGGTGGCTATATTGTTGCTGCTCTTTGGCTATGGCGGCGCTACGCTATATATGGATATTGCCATCACTCCTACTAGTGCTGCCACTGTGCGCCTTGTGCAGACAGGCATTGCGCAGCAAGATAAATGGGCTATGGAAAAGCGACAAGAGGTCTATGATACGCTCATTGCAGGCTTGCGCACTGCGGCAACAAAAGATGGTGACTATGATTTGCTGCTGCTGCCTGAATCGACCTTCAATGTTAATCCTTTCACATCAGCAGAGTTGTGGCCTGAGCTGGTTGCTATCTCTCAGGATCATGGCGTGCTATTGAGCCATGATCGCAATTTGCAGATAGGTGGCGAGCGGACACTCTATAATACGATGTCGTTGTTAGCTAATGGCAGCGTGCAAGGGGTATATGATAAGATGAAGCTTGCCCCCTTTGGCGAATATTTTCCCTTTGAGGAGCAGCTAAAGCCAATCAAAGAATTCTTTTTTGGCAGTGGCATTATGTTTACGCCTGGGGAGAAGCCAGTTGTATTTGAATATAATGACTTACGCATAGCGCCGCTTATCTGCTTTGAGGCTTCATTCACAGAACTTATCCGTACGCGTGTAGCTATGGGCGCGAATGTGCTGGCTGTGGCCTCGAATGAATCATGGTTTGGCGAGTCTCTCGGCCGCTATCAGCGCCTAGCCATGGATGTTTTGCGTGCAGCTGAATATAATAAATATCTGCTAAGATCCACCCAAGATGGCATATCTACAGTGATCGATCCGCAGGGCAGGCTGGTGACAATCTTCCCTGAGAAAGTATATCATGTGGAAGATATAGCATTTGCCCCTATGAATGGGCAGACAATCTTCGCACGCTTTGGCTATGGCTGGTTTTTGGCGGCGATGCTTGGCTATGCTGTGCTGGTGGTGCGAAAGAGGAAAAGTGGACGGTAATTTATAAGGAGGTTTGATTCATGCTTATTCAACGAAAAGAAATGAAAACAGAAACCAAGGAAAAAATGCGGGCTGGCGAAGGCTCTGCGCACCTTACGCATATTGTCGATGGGGAAAAAATTCCACATGCAAGATTGATGGCTGAAATTACCCTACAGCCAGGCTGCTCCATTGGGGATCACCCACATAATAACGAAACTGAATATTTTATTATCCTTCGAGGAACAGGGGCTATCAATGATAATGGCGTGTTAAAATCTGTTCACCCTGGCGATGTAGTGATCACAGGCGGTGGAGCTACGCATAGCATTGCTAACACTGGGGATGAAGACTTAGTGTTTCATGCTATAATTATTTTGGACTAGGACTTATGAGAAAAGCCAGAGCGGCGAAGCCTGCAAGCTTAATTGCGAAGCCCGCAGGCTTAATTCTGTTCAGTTTGCTATTTTTATTTGCCTGTGCTCAAACTAGTGCCACTAGGCTTTCTTCGGCTGCTGAGGCACAAGCAAATGGCGATTATGCGCTAGCTGAAACGCTATGGCTGGAGCAGGCAGAGGCGGAGAATTGCTTCGTTGCGCAGCATAATCTGGGATCGCTATATTTTCATGGTCACCTTGGCAAGCGAGATTTTGTGAAGGCTGCCGAATGGTGGCAGCGCGCAGTGGATCAGGATTACGCGCCAGCGATGTATGATCTGGCCAATATGTATTATTATGGCTATGATGTGCCCCAAAGCTTTGAAAAATCATTCCCGCTGCACAAACGGGCGGCGGATAAGGGCTATGCTCCTGCCCAGAATATACTTGCCACATACTATGAGCTAGGCGAGATAGTGTACAAAGATGAGTACCAAGCCGTTGCGCTATATAGGCAGGCAGCAGAACAGGGTGACGCGGCAGGGCAATATAATATGGGGCGCAAATACCAAAATATAAATGACAATGTGCATGCTGTGGAATGGTATTACAAGGCGGCAACTCAAGGTGAGATGCGTGCGCAATATGCACTTGGCGATATTTATCTTGGGGCAGATGGTGTCAATAGGAATGAGGGCTTAGCAATCCAATATTTTTCTCTTGCAGCAGAGCAAGGTTTTCCACCAGCGCAGAGGTCTCTTGGCGCAATGTATTATAATGGCGAAGGAATGCCAAAAAATGCGCAAAAGGCGAAAGAGCTATTTGCCTCAGCAGCTCAGCGCAATGATGCACGGGCTCAATACTATCTTGGCATAATGCTGGAAGAGGAAGAAGCCTATAAAGATGCGGCTGTGTGGTATGAAATAGCAGCTTTGAATAATCTTATACCAGCGCAAACTAAGCTTAGATATCTATACTATAACTTAGGCAATAAGGCGCTTGGCTGCGCATGGGCCTATGTTTCTGGAGTGCAAGAAGATGTGGCAGCCTGCGACAGCGCACTCAGCAAAGAAGAACGTGCGCAGGCTTTTAATTATGTGGATGCTATTAACAAGCGTATTACTAAGTGAAGTTAAAAACAGCGCATAGTGGTATACGCGCTGCTTCTCTGCTAAACTATTCTACATTTTTACGCAATGTTGCATCTGGATCTCCGATCAACAAAGTTTCTACGCCATCAGTAAGCTCTTCAGCAGGTTCATCTTCAAAGTCATTTGGAGCATTGTATATATTATACGCATTAACAGAAGTTGGCGCATTGCTTGCAGGCCCAACGCCCCATACCGCTAGGTGTCCTGATGGTTTGCCGCCGCCAACGATTACTGTGCTGCTATCAGTTCTAAAAAATTCATAGCTCTGATCGCCGCGTATAATAAATGCACCGTGAATTACTAAGCTAGAAAGAGTCCCATATGCACTAACTTAACATAATATTTTCCATTTGCATTCGTGGTTTTCGTCGCTTTTCTATGTGTAGCACATTTGATATGCTCAAAAATCTCTCAAAAACCATATCAATATCAACAAGTTCAGTCCTTATTAATAGGTATAACAGCTTCGTCTCTCGCCATATACTGCGCGATGTGTTACTCTGCAGGGGAAAAAACTGCCTTTGCGAGGATAATTTCCATCAACAGGGCAACCATTAACTTTCCGTTGAGCCATGCCATAGCACTTTTAGGCCGTCGTTTCGGGAGTTCGCCAAAGTCCATTATGCTCTTCAGCCGCTTGAAGTAATTCTCTATTTGCCAGCGAATACGATACAATTCCACCACTTGTCCTGCCAAAACTGTTTGAGGCAAAGCCGTTGCAAGAATTATATATTCATTGATTTCGCGCGTCTCTGGGCTTAGTGGTTTTTGCTTCCTTACATCTTGACGATTTAAGCGCTTCTGTGTAGTTGCATTATCTTCTCTACTTTTCCGCTTTGCACATATTCTTAATGATATCTTTTCGCCATTGCCATCTGAAACAAACACCGCTAAATCTAAATATTCAGTAACATCTAGCTTGCGTAAGTGCTCAAGAAGATTTATTGAATTGCCTTGAGCATCGTACAATTTGAAGGCTTTGTTTCTTAAACGCAAAATAAAGTTGCCTTGATTGTCAAGACAATACCGCATTCCTTTTATATATCCATAGGCTCGATCGCCTATAATTAAATCTTTGGGGCTTACTTTATAATTGAATAAAGATTCGCCGACTGATTGTTCTGTAATCGTATACTGGACACTTTCCATCTTAAATAAGTCTATTGCATAATGTAGCCTATAAAGTCGCCCTGAGCGACCTTTCTCGCAAACATCACTGGCGTCTATGCATAGCACTCTGTATGGTTCTAGCCATGTGGGCTTCGCATATGATGTGCAGCCTTCGGCGAGCAATTTTGATATAATCCACTTAAACCAATCATTGCAAGACTCAAAGCGTTTCATGAAGGCAACATCACTTATATCAGCCAGACCGCTTAATTTGCCGATTGTGCTGATTTCTAGCAAAGAGCAGCCATGAATCAGGTGAATTAAAGATAACAACATGAGGGAATTAGGATCTGTTATTCCACGTTTACGCTGAATCGCTTGTGTATTAAAGCAAGCTTGCTCATATCCTAACGGCATCTCTCTAAGTAATTTTGCTACACTTACCATAATTGCACCTCTTTAATGGCAGTGTAGCACAAATATAAAATATTTTAAAGACTTAAGTTAGTGCATATGGG
>JAITWL010000130.1 GCA_031285285.1 Deferribacteraceae bacterium
CCCATATGTTATCCGAATAGCCGAGATAGCATCACCATATCAAAAGCTGACAGAGTTTTTGTATGGAAATCCGCGTGTGCGTTTTGAGGTGATATGATGCAAGTCCCCTTCTTTTAGAAGGGGTGGATTGCGAAGCAAGACGGGGTAGTGATCCACAGCTTTTAGCCATTGGTAATAGCTGCGCATGTAGGCATTACAACTTATCGCATTAATTATGGCTTGCACGCATAACCATAGCGATGGTTTAAGGCTAAGGAACTACTACCCCGCCCTGCGGGCACCCCTTCCGCCGAAGGGGACTTTGGCGGTTTTAGCTAATACGATAGTGTGCAGAACCAACAAAGTAATCGGAAGGAGTATTCATCATAAGGTGGTAATTCCTTAAAGCCCCTGAGTGCAGGGGTTTGGGGTCGCCACGGAGTGTAAGCGGAGCGGGCTTTGCCCGTCGGAGCGACAGCGGAGTGCAAGGGGCGTACCACAGGCGGGTTTCCCGCCGCGGATAAAGCCCCGATAGTGTGCAGAACCAACAAAGTAATCGGAAGGAGTATTCAATATGGACGTAAGATATTCAGCAAGCCCAAATGACGTAAAACGTTACACCACAGAGGAATTGCGCAAAGAATTCCTCATAGAGGAGCTTTACAAGCCCAATACCGTTATAGCGGTGTATTCCCATGTGGATCGCATGGTGACTTTCGGCTGCATGCCTACAACAGAGCGTGTGTCGCTTGATAAAGGCATCGACTGCTGGAAGAGCTTTGGCACAAAATTTATCCTAGAGCGCCGCGAGATAGGCATATTTAATATAGGCGGCAAAGGCAAGATAGAGGCTGATGGCGAAACATTCAGCCTTGACTATAAAGACTGCCTATATATCACCAAAGGCACTAAAGACGTGCATTTCTCTAGCGATGATGCAAGTAAACCAGCAAAATTTTATATGGTAAGTGCTCCTGCACACTGCTCGTATAAAACAAGGCTCATCTCCATCAAAGATGCTGCTAAGCGGCCGCTTGGAGCTATGGAGACATCGAATAAGCGTACAATCTATCAATTTATCCACCCTGATGTGCTGCCTACTTGTCAGCTATCTATGGGCTTGACGGCGCTAGAGCCAGGCAGTGTGTGGAATTCTATGCCTTGCCACACCCACGAGCGCAGGATGGAAATCTATATGTATTTTGAAGTGCCCAAAGATAATGTGGTGATCCACTTCATGGGCGAGCCTACCCAGATGCGCAATGTTGTGATGCAAAATGAGCAAGCCATAATCGGTCCATCGTGGAGCATACACTGCGGCGCTGGCACTTCAAATTACACCTTCATCTGGGCTATGGGCGGCGAAAATCAAGCATTTGATGATATGGATAATCTTGTGCCAACACAATTAAGATAGGATCGTAGGGGCAGGGTCGGCCTGCCCGATAAATAGTGGCATTCCGCATTTTCTTAGGAGTAAGACTTATGAATTTATTTAATCTCAATGGCAAAGTGGCCTTTGTCACAGGCGCAGCCCACGGCATAGGCTTTGCTATGGCTAGCGGCCTTGCACAAGCTGGCGCTAAGCTAGTGTTCAATAGCTCTTCGCAAGAATCGCTCGAAAAAGGCATGAAAGCCTATAAAGATGCAGGCATCGAAGCCAAGGGCTATGTCTGCGATGTCACTGATGAAAAAGCCGTGTCTGCGCTTATCCCACAGATTGAGCGTGAAATTGGCGCGATCGATATCTTGGTGAATAATGCTGGCATAATTAAGCGTATCCCCATGCATGATATGTCGCTAGACGATTTTCGCAGGGTGGTTGATGTAGATTTGATTGCGCCTTTCATAGTGTCAAAGGCCGTGATCCCGAGCATGCTAAAGAAAGGTCATGGCAAGATTATCAATATCTGCTCAATGATGTCGGAGCTTGGCCGTGAGACTGTCAGCGCCTATGCAGCAGCCAAAGGCGGCCTAAAGATGCTTACCAAAAATATTTGCAGCGAATATGGCGGGCAAAATATCCAGTGCAACGGCATTGGCCCAGGCTATATAGCCACCTCACAGACCGCCCCACTTCGCGAAAAGCAGCCTGATGGCAGCCGCCACCCCTTTGATAGCTTCATCATATCAAAAACGCCCGCTGCTAGATGGGGCAATCCAGAAGACCTAATCGGGCCTACTGTGTTTCTGGCAAGCGAAGCGAGCAACTTCGTGAATGGGCATATACTATATGTGGATGGCGGAATATTAGCATACATTGGGAAACAGCCGTAAGAGGGAATAATGTTTATTGGTGCACGCACACATGATTATGGCAAGCATACAATAGAGTCGCTGCCAGTATTGCTACAGCATGAAGGCTTTGATGCGGCGCAGCTGGTGCTGCCCAAGGCCTTCACAGCTATTGAATCCTATGCTGATATTAGCATAGACGTATTAGAGTCGATAAAACAGCATTTTGCCAAGGCTGGTATCAAGATACACATCCTTGGTTGCTATATGGACTTAGCAAATCCTGATAAGGCTGTGCGCAAAGCCGCTGTGGATACCTTCAAGGCGTGCCTCTCATACGCCAAGACGCTTGGCGCAACGATAGTGGGCACAGAGACAGCTTATCCGCGCCTATCAGCACAGGAAAAGCAGCTCTGGCAGCCATATATGATGGAGAGCTTGACAGAATTAGTCGCGGAGGCAGAAGCAATCGGCCAAGATATGGCT
>JAITWL010000151.1 GCA_031285285.1 Deferribacteraceae bacterium
AATGGGCTGGATGAGCTGCTATGCTACAGATTCTTAAAAAATATTGAGCGCAAGCTGCCAGAGACGTCAGGTCAGGCTCAGCTACGTAGCATAGTGCTGCGGGAATTGGCAGAACAGCTGCCTATCGAGCAAGACTTTGCCTCAGCAATGTATCGTAAGGTCACAGCCTTCATCGGGCCTACAGGCGTAGGCAAAACTACAACTCTTGCAAAAGTTGCGGCAACCTTGGTGTTAAAATATTCCCAGCGGATTTGTTTGATCACTGCTGATAATTTCCGCATAGCGGCTGTGGAGCAGCTCAAAACTTATGCTGACATAGTGAACCTACCGCTATTTGTGACCACTAACCCAGATGAGCTTAAACACTTGCTTGATGATATTCGCAGCAACTATGATTATATTTTGCTTGATACTACTGGTCGCAGCCCTTATGATAATTCAAAGCTCAATGATGTCGCGGCCTGCCTAAGTGTGTCGCCTGATATCGTCCCTGTGGTGGTGATGTCTATGGCAGGCAACCATGCCGAGCTGGGCGATATGTTTGAGCGCTATATGGGGCTTGAGCCTGCGTATGTGGTATTCACAAAGCTTGATGAGACGCGTTTTTATGGTCCGTTGGCAAATATTCCTATAAAGAAAAAAGTACCCTTGCTGCTTCTTTCCACGGGGCAGGGCGTGCCGGACGACCTTGAAGTTCCGGATGGCAAGAAAATTGCTAAGAAACTATTACAAGAGATACCCGAATTATGGAAAGAGAATTAATCGACCAGGCAGACAATTTGCGAAAGTTTATGTGGGAGCGGGGGCATCATGCCACCTATTTGGCTGTCACTAGCGGCAAGGGCGGAGTGGGCAAGACCACTTTTGTGGTCAACTATGCCTGCATGCTGGCACAAACTGGGAAAAAAGTGCTAGTATTTGATGCCGATCTTGGCCTAGCTAATATCGACATCATGCTGAAAGTGTCGCCCAAAGCAGCCATCAAGGACTACATAGACGGTAAGGCTAGTATTGGCGATGTATTGATCAAGGGAGTCTTCGGATTCGACTTATTTCCAGCGTCTAGCGGTTTCATAGAGATGGCGGACACCTCTGAGACTGACTTTGAAAAGATACGCAATGTATTTGTGAAGCTGGATACTCAATACGACTATATTATCTTTGACACAGGTGCAGGGATAGCCAATAACGTCCACCGTTTCGCAGCTATGGCTGACTATGCTATAGTGGTCTCTCAGCCCGAGCCAACGGCTATTGCAGATGCATACGCCTTTTTGAAAACAGCAAAGCAGCTATATAGCCTCAAGGCTGCATATCTGGTATTCAATAAAGTGGATGACGCTGTGGTGGCGCGTAAGGTGTATCAGAATCTGAAAGATGTGGCACAGCGATTTTTGCAGATAGAGCTTCACTCAGCAGGCAATCTCGCAGATGAGCCACAGGCACGCAAAGCGCTACGCGCACAGAAGCCGCTATGTGTATTTGCGCCAGATTCAGATTTCACCAAGGGTGTGAAAGAGATAGCAAATAAAACGCATAGGATCTGGGGTAAGTAGTACTATTGCAAAAATGCATGGTGTGCATCCAACAAAGGTGTCTCTAAGGAGTATTTTTTATGATTACAACAATGAAATATCTGCCACTTTTGATTGCATCCACCGTTATGATGGGCTCTGTGCTATATAAGGTGCTTTCCCCTGAGCTTCAATTGACATATCTTGCTAGAGACGTTATACTATTTTTTATTCTCTACTACGTGATAAGACGAGTAACTTTTGGAATAGAGAAAATATTACGTAACTATTGGAAAATATTATAGATGACTTATTCAAGCATGGGTGAGGCCCGGCTAACCGAAGAAGAAAAAAATAGGATAGTTCAAGAATATTTACCGCAGGTGAAGATCTGGGCGTCTCGCGCCAAGAGCACTTTGCCTGAAAGCGTAGATATTGATGAGATATATTCGGCTGCCTCGCTTGGCTTGATAGAATGCCTTGACAAATTTGATAAATCGCGGAATATTTCATTTGGTACCTATGTTGAACATAGAGTGAAGGGTGCAATATTAGATGCTTTGCGCGGGATGGATTTCCTATCTCGTGGTGCTCGATCAAAGCTTAAAATGGTCGAAAGCGCAATGCAAGATCTGCGCAATAAATTAGGGCGTAATCCCGAAGTGACAGAGATTGCTAGCTATGTGAAGCTTGAGGTGCACGAGGTGCATAGCATACTTGATTTGCAAAGCGTAGAGAAGCATCTAAGCCTTGATGACACTGTGGGTGATGACGAAGGCACATCGCTTATCGAGTATATTCAAGCCAATGGCCTGACACCAGAAGAGGAAACAATGCGCTATAAGCTCACTGAGACTATAGCCGCAGAAATAGATAAGCTCGCAGAGAAAGAAAGGCTTGTGGTTAGCCTCTATTACTATGAAGAGCTCACGATGAAGGAGATTGCGGGTGTTCTGGACATCACAGAATCACGAGTTTCACAGCTCCACTCATCGGCTGTCAAAAAGATGAAAAAACGATTAAAGGATATGGTATGAGCAAAAAAATTCGTGTAGCTATTATTGATGACTCAACTTTTATGCGCAAGGCAATCGAAAACATGCTGAAAGATGAGGAAGATATTGAGATCATTGCTCAGGGCGTCAATGGCGTAGATGCAGTCAATATCGCAGCCAAGCAAAAGCCTGATGTTATGACTCTTGATGTGGAAATGCCTCAGATGGATGGCATAACAGCCCTGCAAAAAATCATGAAAGATTCGCCAATGCCTGTTATCATGCTCAGCTCGCTGACACAGGAAGGCGCAGATACCACACTTAAAGCCCTAGACCTTGGCGCTGTGGACTTTATCCCAAAAGAAAAATCTTTCGGCAGCATGGGCGTATTAAAAATTGCAAACGAACTCAAAAGCAAGATTAGACGCTTTTCTAGCGATAAGAGCATTGTAAAACGACTGAGCATGAGCACTGCTCCACGCCCCGCAGGCGCAGCTCCAGCGGCTCCAGC